>JAJDXU010000396.1 GCA_022823105.1 Dehalococcoidia bacterium | reverse complement strand
ATTCCTGGGCGGTTACGCCGCCAACGTGTTCAAGCGCGTGGTGGCCTGGGGCGACGGCTGGATGCCCGTGCGCGTGACCGAGGAGCAGGTCAGGGCCGGCCGCGCCACCATGGACGAGTTGGCCGAGGCCGCCGGCCGGGACCCCAGCGAAATACAACTGATCGTCTCCAACGTCACGCCTGACCGTGAAGTCATCGCGGGATACGAGGCGGCCGGCGCCAACCGCGTCACCGTAGCCCTGCCCGCAGATGCCGGCCCCAACGGGCTGGACGAGATGGAACGCCTGGCGGAGCAGGTAATCGGCTGATGCCGTCTGGGGAAGATCAATCGCCGTCCGTGGGCCCGCGCGCCTGGTCGCTCATGCGCGGCCGCGTGGACGGCGAAAACTGGGCCGCCAACCACGCCGAACCCCAGGAGTTGATAGCCTGGGCCGACATCGGCGACTTCGAGCACTACATGGGTCAAATCCCCTTCCCCTACGACAACGCGAAGGCGGTGGAACTCTACGAATCCGCCCGTTCCGATGCGTCGACCGCCGGCATGCCGTTCACCCACCGGGAGTACGCCGGCGGCTTCCTGGAATCGGTGTACGAAACCCTGAGATCCAAGCTCGGCCTGGACCCATAGCGCGCTAGTATGAATCGCCCAGCGACAACGTGACGCCGTAGGGGCGAATAATTATTCGCCCCTGCATTTGATGGAATCAACCCGCGTAGGGGCAAGGCATGCTTCGCTCCGCCGGCAATGACGCCATTGGTCAATAGACCCTAAACCGACGTCGCACCCGGCGGCGCCGGTCCGCGCTCCAGCAGTTCCAGCCAGTTGCCGTCCGGGTCCTGCATGTAGCAGCCCTTGCGCGCCGCCGGATACACCGGGTTGGGCCGCTCCGCCGGCGGGCTAACGAACCGGACGCCCTGCGCCGACAGTTCCTCGTAAAAGGCGTCCAGGTCGTCCACCATCACCCCCAGGTGAGTTGAGCCCACCTGGAACCGCTGCGGCATCTCCACGGCCACGCCCGGCGGGTTCAGATACTGGATCAACTCCACCGAGTGCCGCATGTCGCCCGGCCCCAGGTACACGATGTGCAGCCGCGCGTCGGGGTAGCCCACCAGCTCCGATATGAACTCGCCCTCAAGTATCTGGTCCCGTTCGATGCCGAGCCCCAGCAGGTCCCGGTAGAAAGCCAGGGAGCGCTCCATGTCGCTGACCACAAAACCCGTGTGGTTCATCCATTGAACTTCCATTGTCATTGGCCTCCATCGTGCGGAGAGGATGGCAAGAGCGTCCCGACCGCAAGGATGCGTAGGGGCGAATAATCAATCGCCCCTACATGGCGCTGCGATTCTGAACCGCCGTTTGCGCTCTGGTGAACCGCCTATCGACCTTCCTTCACGTAATCGGCGCACTTTTCGCCGATCATTATCGTGGTGGCGTTGGTGTTGGCGCGGATGCAGTCGGGCATGACGGACGCGTCGGCCACCCGCAGGCCCTGCACGCCCTTCACCTTCAGGTGCTGGTCAACCACCGCCAGCGGGTCGGAGTCCGGCCCCATCTTGCACGTGCCTGAAATGTGGTGGGACGTTCCGGAGTTCTTGCGCAGCCAGTCGTCCAGCAACTCGTCGGACGCCAGTTCCTCGTCGGAGGGCATCAGCCGCTCCTCGATCAGGTCGGAGAACGGGGGCTTTTCCGCCATCCGCACTCCCAGCCGGATCGCCTCGCGCATGCGCCGCAGGTCCTCGGGTTCCTGGTAGTAGTTGTAGTTCAGGTTGGGCTGCACGTGGGGGTCGGTGGACTGCAGGGTCAGCTCACCCTGCCCCAGCGCCAGTTGCAGGCTCGCGCCCATGCCGATGTAGTTCAGGTCCTCGTCGATGGCGACGTGGGCCGGCCGGTGCTCGCTGGTCATCAGGTTGGGGCTGAGTTGCATGTCGTTGCGCAGGTCCGACCCCTCGACCGTGTAGCGCAGGCCCACCTGGATCACCGGGGCCTGCACGTCCGGCTTCTCGCCCTTGGCCCGGTACAGCACCGACGCCGCCGGATGGTCGCGCAGGTTCTTGCCCACGCCCGGCGAGTCATGCACCACCGGGATGCCCAGGCTCCTCAGGTGCTCGGCCGGCCCGACGCCCGAAAGCATCAGCAGCTGTGGCGACGCCACCGCCCCGCTGCTCACGATGATCTCGTCGGCCTCCACGGTGAACACCTCGCCCCCGCTCTCGGCTTCCACACCCACCGCTCGTGGTGAGCCTGTCGAACCACTGTCGAACAGGATGCGCCGGGCGGTTACGCTGCCCCGGATGGTCAGGTTCAGCCGGTGCCGCGCGATGTCCAGGTAGTTGATCGCCATGCTCATTCGCACGCCGTCGATGGTGTTGCGCGCCCGCGGCGACACTCCCGTCGACTCCGGATGGTTCTGGTCCTCGTCCCGGGGGAAGCCCTCGTCCAGGCACGCCCGCTCGAACGCGACCGAGTGGGGCAGCCACTCATTGCGGGGCGCGCGGCGCACCGGCACCGGCCCTTCGGAGCCGTGGAAGTCGTCGCCGCCGAAGTCCAGGTCAGTCTCCAGCTTGTTGAAGTACGGCAGCACGCTGGTGAAGCTCCACTCGTCGTTGCCCCATTCCGCCCAGCGGTCGTAGTCCTCGGGGATGCCGCGGAACAGGACCTGGCCGTTCACCGCGCTGGACCCTCCGGTCGCCTTGCCGCGCGGAATCACCAGTTCGGTCTGGTCCTCGGTGATCTTGGCGGTGTAGCCCCAGTTGTGCGGGCCGTACGCCGACAGCCACACGTTGTTGCCCATCTTCAGGTCCTCAGGCAGATGCTCGAAAACCGGATAGTCCGGCCCCGCTTCCAGCAGCAGCACCGTCCGGTCGGGATCCTCCGAAAGCCGGCTGGCGATGGTGCATCCGGCGGATCCGCCGCCCACTACGATTACGTCATACTTCATGCTTGGCCTCCTGCGGTGGGTGAGTCTGACCACCGATCATTGCACATTGTCTTGACGGGCCTAATAATACCCAACGACGCATACCTCGCCTAGCGTCATCAACACTGTTTCGGATGCATACCGCCGCCGCCATTCCCATCCTGAGCCGTTACCGTTGGGTGATGGCCGCCATGTCCCTGCTGGGGCATCTGGCGTTGGGCTTCAACCTGTTCGGGATCTCGCCGGTGCTGCCGCTGGCCATCGCCGACTATGAGATCAGCAACTTCGCCGCGGGGATGCTGGTGTCCCTGCCCATGCTCCTGGCGGCGTCCTTCGGCATCCCGGGTGGAATGCTCGTCGCCAGGATCGGCGTGAAATACTCCCAGCTCATCGCCTGGGCGTCCATGGCCGTGCTCGCCCTGTCCTTCCTGGCGCCCAACTACGCCGTGATGCTCCTGCTCCGCCTGGCCTACGGTCTGGGGCTGGCGTTGATGATCACCTCCACCGGCCCGCTGCTGATGGCGTGGTTCTCCCAGCGGGAAGTGCTGGTGATGAACTCGCTGAACACGGCGGCCATCAGCCTGGGAGTCGCCATCGCCGTGGCCGGAGCCGCGCCCCTGGCCGAGTTGACCGACTGGAAAATATCCATGTCCGTGTTCGGCCTGGTCGGCGTCGCCGGATCCATTGCCTGGATCGTGCTGGGCCGCGATGCGCCTCTGGAGGGCGTCCGGCCCGCTCCCATCTCGCTGCGCCAGACCGTCGCCGTGCTGCGCGGCCGGACGGTCATCCTCCTCATCTTGACCGACGCCGGAGTGCTCTTCCAGTACACGGCCCTGACCGGGTGGCTTCCCACATTCTTCAACGACCAACTCGGCCTGTCTCTGTCCGCGGCGGGGTTCATCACCGGTATGTTGCCCTTTGTGGGCGTGTTCGCCGTGCTGGCCGGCGGAATCGTTCCGCTGCGTTTCGACTCGCCGCGTGGGATATTCATCGTTTCCGGACTGGCAGCGATCGTGGGCGGCGTGGGCTCCTACCTGCTGCCAAACCTGCCGGGAATCTACGCAGCGGCGGGGGTACTGGGCTTCGGCTCGTGGTTCTACGTGCCGATCCTGCTCACGCTGCCCCTGCGCCTGCCCGGCATCACGCCCCAGGGCCTCGCCGTCATCTACGGCTCCCTGATGACATTCTCCGGCTTCGCCATGTTCGTCGCTCCCATCCTGGTCGGCGCGCTCAGGGACGCCACCGGTTCATTCCTGCCCGGGTTCCTCATCTGCACCGCCATGAGCTCAACGGCGCTGATCGCCGGTGCGCTCCTGCCCCGCAACGTCTCCGCCGGCAACGCGCCCCAATGAGTGATTCCATGCTATTTTGAAACGCCCGTTGTCCGTTGGCGAAACGCCGTCAGCCAACCCGGGCGGATTGGAGATGTACCCATGCCGAAAATCGAACTGAACGGACAGCAGGTCCACTACCACGTGGACGACTTCTCTGACCCCTGGCGCTCCGCCGAACCGGTCCTGCTCCACCACTCCGCCGGCGGAAACCTCCACCGCTGGCGGCCCTGGGTCCCCACCCTGTCCCGCCGGCATCGCACCATCCGGTTCGACATGCGCGGCCACGGCGGTACCACTTCCCGCTCCGACTCGCCGTTTGTGATCACCGAACTCGCCGCCGACATCGCCCGCGTGATGGACGCGCTGGACGTTGAAAAAACGCACCTGGTCGGCGCGTCCGCCGGCGGCATCGTCAGCCTGCAGTTCGCCCACGACTTCGCCGACCGCCTGCACAGCCTGACGCTGGTGGCATCAACGCCGCGCCTGGCCCAGATGGGAGCGAACATGGACGCCAGCGGTTGGGGCGACACCCTGCGGCGCGAGGGCACCCGCGCCTGGCTGTTGTCCGACACCGACAAGCGTTTCGGCCCCGACACTCCCCGCGAGGTCATCGACTGGTACGCCGACGAGGGCGCGAAGACCGAAGCCGCGGAAGTGCTGGCCCTCCAGGCCTGCCTGCTCGCGGCAGACCTCACGCCCCTGCTGCCGCAGATCAACGTCCCCACGCTGATCCTCGCCGCGCGCCACGACCCCATAACCCCGCTGGAAATCCAGCAACTCATGGCTGATACGATGCCCAACGCCACGCTCGACGTTTTCGACGGCGTGGGACACAACATGAAGGTGGAAATTCCCGACGCCCTCGCCGCCAGGACCCTGGAATTCATCGAGGCAGTTGATCCGTAGCAATGTCGGATACAGCCAATCGCTCGCAGCCATCCACCACCCACAGCCACCTGTCATCGGAGCATCACTTGAACGCTGCACACAACCGAATCGATCTGTTTGAACACGAAGGGAGCGAACTCGTCGCGTTCCTGGGGGACCTGTCGCCGGAGGCGTGGGCTACTCCCAGCGCCTGCGAAGGCTGGACCTGCGCCGACGTGATCGGCCACCTCACCAGCGTGGATTTATCCACCCGCCTGCTGCGCGGCCTGGACGGAGATTACTCGCCGCCCGACGGATCTCCGTCGCCGGAGCAACACAATGAGGACACGTTCGCGCAAACCATCTACCAACGGGCGGTCGACGCCAACCAGCGATTGGGTTCGGGATTGCTCGACGATTTCATCGAACGAATCGACGAGACCGTTACCCTTTTCCGCAATGTGCGACCCGCCCAGTGGGAAAACCTCGTCTACTGGCCGGCGGGACCGATGTCCGTGGACACGCTGCTGACCCAGCGCATCGCCGAGTTGACCATGCACGGCTGGGATATTCGCTCCCGCCTGGAAGACGACTACCACCTTTCCGACGGAAGCGTCATCGCGCTGCTGGACACCGTGGATCGGGCCGCCCGGCGCGCCTTCCGTCCCGACTCGCTTCTGGTTGGGCGTCCCCTGCGCTACCGTTTCCAGATCACGCACCCCGAACGGCGAACTCTGGACCTGGTTCTCAGCGACGACGTGGCTC
>JAJDXU010000187.1 GCA_022823105.1 Dehalococcoidia bacterium | reverse complement strand
GTTCCTGGGGGTCCAGTTCCGCCGGAGGCGGTGATTCGTCGGCGCCACGGCCCGAGAGCATTTCTGCGATTTTGAGTCCTAGAATCCCACGTGCTGACCGCCTTGGTCGATGAGGAAAACTCCTCACTTGCCCTCACCTGCTTGCAGGTGAGGGGACATGCGACCCTCGTGGAGCGGTGGTGACACCCGCCGTACTGGTCAAGGCCATGCTGTGGAGAAAGACAGCCTCAGGCGCAAGCCAGCGATGCAGTAAATCCGACTGGTGTCGCGGGAGCCAACCCGCGACGTTTAGGCCGTTGTTGTTACTGGACCCCTTTTGAAACCCTATTCAATTGTCGTCCGCCAGAGGCGGACAGGCCCGCACGGAGGCGAACCAGTTGGCGATTGCCCCGGCCCATGCGCGCGGAGCCTGGGAGCGTGGTTGGCAGGAGACAGCGCTGAGTTTCCTGCCGACCGATTACCAAACATATGTACAGTATAGCGCATGGAACGGCGGCGACTTGCAGGAATGGGGCGGTGCGTGTCACCAATTTTGGTGCATCGGGAAAATTGCCGGCGGAGACCGTCTGGCCGGCCAACTTGACCCTTATTTTGCCCTGTGTTTTACTGACCCGACATTGGATTCGCCTCATCATGTGGATGAATCGCGCGCGAATCCCGGAGCCTTTCACATGCATTTCGGCATGTTCATGCAGTTTGAAACCCGACCGGGAGGATCCCAGGCCGGGGCGTTCGCCGAAGGTTTCGAGCTAGTGGACGCGGCGGAGTCGTGCGGACTGGACGGGGCCTGGCTGGCGGAGATGCACTTCACGCCGGACCGTTCGGTGCTGTCGTCGCCCATCACGATCGCCAGCAGCATCGCGACACGAACCCGGCGGTTGCGCATCGGCATGGCGGTGTACGTGCTGCCCCTCAATAATCCGCTGCGGATCGCCGAAGAGGTGGCGACGGTGGACCAAATCAGCGAGGGCCGGTTTGACTTCGGGATCGGGCGGAGCGGTTTCGCGCGGTCCTACGATATCTACGGCGTGCCTTACGAGGAGAGCAGGGACCGGTTCCGCGAGGCCTTGGAGATCATCATGCAGGCGTGGGAAGGTGAGCCGTTTTCGTACGACGGAAAATATCACCGGGTCACCAACGCCACGGTGTCTCCTATGCCGTACCAGAAGCCGCATCCGCCGTTTCGGATGGCCGCCACTACCGCTGAGACATTCCCGCGCGCCGGCGCAGACGGCTATCCCATCTTCGTCGGGCTCAGGGGCATGGATGTCCCGGAACTACGAGACAATCTGAAGGAGTACCGCAGGGCCTGGAGGGTGGCCGGGCACGAGGGTGATGGGGACGTGTCGCTGCGGGTTCCGGTGTACCTGGGTTCGTCCGAGCGGGCAGCCATCGAAGAGCCGTTCGAGAGCATCCAGAACTACTTCGGCCGGATGGGTCGATTGTACGCTGCGGAGTCCGGGTCAGCGGGGATTCAGCAGACGGAACTGCGGGACCAGCGAGCAGCCCGGCTTTCTGCCCTCAGCTACGATGACATCCTGCGGACTAAGGTCGCCTTCGGCACGGCCGAGGGGTTGGTGGACCGGTTCACCGAGCTTCGCGTTGAACTCGGACTGGACGGGATTGTCGCCGAATTGAACGCCGGCGGGATGATTCCTCATGACGTTGTGCTGAGGAACATTCGGGCGCTGTGCGAAAAAGTAATGCCCGCGTTCAAATAGCTCGCAGGGCATCCGAATTCTCTGAGCGAGTGTTGTGATGAAAGTAGCCGTTCTCGACGATTACCAAAGCGTGGCCGCCGATTTTGCCGATTGGGGAAGCCTGCCCAATGACATTGACGTAACTTTTTTTGCCGACCACCTGTCGGATGAGGATGCGTTGGCGCAACGCCTGGCGGATTTCGATATCGTGATGGGGATGCGGGAACGTACTCCGTTTCCGCGGACGCTGCTCGAACGATTGCCGGCGCTTCGTTGCCTGATAACCACCGGAGGGGGCAACGCATCCTTTGACCTGAATGCGGCCACGGATCTGGGTATCACGGTTTGCGCTACTCCGGGAGAGGGCGAAGGCCCCACCGAGCTCACGTGGGGACTGATCCTGGGCATGCTGCGCCAGATCCCGCAGGAGGACCGGGCGACTAGGGAACAGGGCAAATGGGGCATCCACGTGGGAGCCAGCCTGCAGAGCAAGAAATTGGCGCTGCTCGGTCTCGGCCACATAGGTTCGCTGGTGGCGCGGGTCGGCAGCGCGTTCGGCATGGAGATAATCGCGTGGAGCCAGAACCTCACCGCCGAGCGTGCCGCGCAGTGCGGCGCGACCCTGGTGGATAAGGACACACTGTTCTCGGAGGGAGACATAGTGTCGGTGCACGTTCGGTTGAGCGACCGGACGAGGGGACTGGTGGGAGCGCACGAGATCGGGTTGATGAAGCCCACGGCGATCCTGGTCAACATCTCGCGCGGGCCCATCGTAGATGAGCCGGCGCTTGTGAACGCACTGCAGCGCAGGGCTATTGGCGGCGCAGCACTGGACGTATTCGACGTGGAGCCGCTGCCGGCGGACCACCCGTTCCTGACGCTGGACAACACACTGATCACGCCGCACGTCGGCTACGTGACCGACGACGGTTACCGGGCGTTCTATTCGGGTGTGGTGGAAAACATCCGGGCGTTCGTTGCCGGAGAACCGGTGCGGGTGATCAACCCCGACGTTTTGCAGGCTGCGAACCTGCGCGGGCCGGGCGGCTAGGGCAACGGCATTAGACCGGCAGAGATGATGTGATGCTGTAGGCACCCGGCGGGAAGGCGGGTCGACTGCCGCGGCGTTCCAATTTCGATTATCCGTTTATCCGGATCGGAGTATCTTTACATGAAAGCACTACGCATCGAGGAATATGGCGGCGTTGATGTTCTGCAATGGAAGGACGCGCCAGATCCGACGCCCAGCCCGCACCAGGTGTTGATCAAGGTGGATTCGGCCGGCGTCAACTACGCCGACATCATGAGGCGGCAGGGGAATTACCCGGGCCCTGACCTGCCGGCCACGCTGGGGCTGGAAGCGTCCGGAACCATCGCGGAACTTGGTTCGGGCGTGACCGACGGCCGACTGCAAGTAGGTCAGAAGGTGATGGCGATGGGGCCGCAGGGACAGGCGGAATTGGTGGCGGTCAACGCCAGTTTCGTGTTCCCCTACCCGGACAGCATCGACCCGGTGCAGGCGGGCGGTATGCCCATCACGTTCCTCACGTCGTACCACCTGATGAAGTCGCGCGGCGCGATGCAGCCCGACGACACCGTGCTGATCCAGGCTGGCGCGTCGGGAGTGGGAACTGTCGCCATCCAGTTGGCGAAGGAATGGGGAGCGCGGGTGATTGCCACCGCGTCCACCGAG
>JAJDXU010000031.1 GCA_022823105.1 Dehalococcoidia bacterium | reverse complement strand
GATGTCCTGCAGCGGAACGTCGGTCACATGGGGTCCGTGCCAGCTACCCCAGCACAGGTGGTAGCGCACCCGATCTTCGGGCAGCCCGGCCAGCGCTTGGTTGATCGCCTCCACTCGCAGGTTCGCGAATTCCCGGTATTCCTCGATGGTGGGCGCCGGGTCGGGCATCCCGTACTGGGTCACCACCCGGGGGTCGTCGATTTGCAGGATGAACCCCGCTTCGACAATCGCCCGGTACTCCTCCCTCATGGCCTCGGCGATGGCGGCCAGGTACTCCTCCTGCGTGGGGTAATACTCATTGGTGCGCTGCAGCTCGATGGTTCCCGGCGCACACGCCGGTATGAATGCCTCCTCGACATCCACAGTTTCCAGCGCCGCCTTGAAGTTGTCGATGTCGCGTTGCACCGACGCATGGCCCCGGTATGCAATGGGGCCGGTGCACACCATGCCGTGGGCCTGGGCTCCCTCGATGGGCGCGTCGTACTCACGATAGAAGTCCCGGAACAGCGTTCGGTCCCGCCCCCAGTTCTGCAGCGGGCTTTCGCCGGGCGCCAGGGGCTTGGACTCAAAGCCGGATAGACGGTCGTTGACGTAGGTCGAGAAGCCGGTCTTGCTGAATTCGCCGTCGCTCGGCACGTCGATCCCGGTACGCGCCTGCCGCTGCACCACCGCTTGCACGGATGCTCGGATCCGGCCCTCCAGCTCCTCGGGGTCGTGCGGCCGTCCGGTCTCCCGTGCCCGCATCAGGTCAAGGATATCCGGTGGACGCGCCAGGCTGCCCACGTGCGTTGTCAAAATCCGCTCAGAGCTGTTTTTCATCCTGTCCTCTACGTCGTTCGTCGGCACGGATGCGTGGTCTCGCCTGGACGCCAGGTCCGGCCCACATCCGTCGCCCGTTTTTTGCGCCCGCTTACCGAAGGGTCACGCGCCAGCCAACTCTTCGAACGACGGCTCCGGCATGCCTTCCGTCCACGTGGGGTCCCGAAGCTCCAGCCGGTTCCCGCTCGGGTCGAAGAAGTACAGTTCCCGGCCGGTGAACACTCCCCGCGCCCGATAGGTCAGGTGGTCGATTGGGATGGCGCGCTCGCGGAATACCCTGCAAGCCAGCTCAAAGGTTTCCGGCGAAACTGTGAATGAATGATGCGCGCCTGAGTCGTCCTTCGACCTCTCTGTCCCCGCAGTGGGGCTCTCACACAGCAGTATGTTGTGGTCGCCCACGTTGAAGCACGACATGACGTTGTTGCCCAGCCTGCCCACAGGCGCGAGGCCCAACAGTTCACCGTAGAATTCCTCGGCCTCCACCAGGTTGTTGACCGGTATTGACCAATGGGTTACTCCCTCAACCTTCAAGATTGCCATATTGCCCTCCTTTCACATCCTGCGTTCGGTTTGCTGCGATGGTCGTGGGACGCGGCGTGGCCCCGACGTTATGGCCGCAGTTTGGCACACCGAATCGCCCGAGACAATCTCACGGGCGCAATCTGTTGCCCACGCTGTCGATGGTCTCGCCGGTCACGAACCACCCAGGATTCGCGTCAAATGAGGCGCGCGGATTGACTGTCGATTGCCGCGTGCTGTACTGTCCGCATATCGGGTTCGTTCAGGAGCGACGGACGCCACGACGGGTTGGCGCCCCGCATTGTCATGAGGTGGATTTATGGACTTTGGAATCAACGCAGATTTCACCATCGGCAGCCATCCCAATCACGCCGCAGCCCTCAAGGCCGCTATGGAAGAGGTGGACCTGGCCGAGGAGATGGGTCTGGATACGGTGTGGCTGGGCGAGATGCACTTCAACCCCAACCGCTCGGTGCTGTCCGCGCCAATTATCATCGCCAGTTCCATCGCCACGCGCACCCAGAACCTGCGCGTCGGAATGGCGGTGCAGGTCCTGCCGCTGATCCATCCGCTGCGCATCGCGGAGGAAGCGGCCACCGTTGACCAACTCAGCGAAGGGCGGTTCGAGTTCGGCATCGGGCGCAGCGGCAACGTGCGGGCCTACGACATCATGGGCATCGACTACGCCGAGAGCAGGGAGCGGTTCCAGGAGGCGCTGGACATAATCCTGATGGCGTGGTCGGGTGAAACTTTCTCCTACGAGGGCAAGTACAACACCATTACCAACGCCACGCTGTCGCCGCTGCCCTACCAGCAGCCCCATCCCAAGGTCCGCATTGCCGCCAGCAGCGACGACAGTTTCGGACGCATCGGCCGGCTGGGCCACCCCATATTCCTGGGCCTGCGCGCGATGGACGTTGAAGACCTCAAGAACAACCTCGAGGACTACAAGTCCGAATGGCAGGCGGCCGGGCATGACGGCGACAGCGGCGACATCAACGTGCGGTTCCCCATGTACATCGCCCCCAGCGAAGCCGAGGCCATCGAGGAGCCCAAGGAGAGCATAGAGGCGTTCTTCAACCGGCAGCGGGAGCTTTTCGAGTATTCGCTCGGCCGTGCCGGAGTGGCGGCTCCTGAAAGGCGTCGGGAGCGGTACGAGAAGCTACGGAACTCCACCTACGAGGACCTCCTGCAGACCCGCGTGGTATTCGGCAGTCCCGAGCAGGTCATCGACCGGATCCACGAGTTCAAGGAAATGCTGGGCGTCTCCGGCATCACCGCCGAGTTGAACCCCGGCGGCTTCCTGCCCAAGGAGGCGGTGCATCGCAGCCTGAAGCTGCTGACCGAGGAAGTGATGCCCGCGTTCAAGTGAAACGGCACGGGAGTTGCGCATTAGAAGCTATGCGGTCGTCACTCCTGCGAAAGCAGGAGTCCACCACTAAAGGGTGAATCAATCGCAGACGAACATCGGCGGATATGGTTAATGGATTCCCGCTTTCGCGGGAATGACGGGCATGGGCTCACCGACTGCACAACTCACATAACAATGCGCCCATCCGTTGAACCGCGTTCCACGTCCGCAAGAGGAGGTGAAGGACCATGCCAGCGCGCACCGGACAGGAATACATTAATGGTCTCAGGGACCGGCCGAGGGAGGTATGGATCGAGGGTGAACGGGTCAAGGATGTGACCAGGCACCCGGGCCTGCGCAACGGCGTCAAGGCAGTGGCCGCGCTGTACGATATGCAGCACGACCCGGCGCTGCGCGAGGAAATGACCTTTGCCTCCCCCTCGACGGGCGATCCGGTGGGGCTGTCCTTCCAGATTCCCCGCACGGTGGATGACCTCATCCGCAAGCGGGAGATGATGTCGCGGTGGGCGTGGGCCAGTTGCGGCATGATGGGGCGCTCGCCGGACTTTATGAACTCCATCTTCACGGCGTGGGCCGGTTCAGCAGACTACTTCGCCCAGGACCGGCCGGAGTTCAAGCAGAACGTGCTGGACTACCACGAGTTCCTGCGCGAAAACGACGTCACCCTGACCCATGCCCTGGTCAACCTCCAGCGCAGCCGCACGCCGGCCGCCGCCGATAACCTCACCGAGAACATCGCGCTCACCGCCATCAAGCAGACCGACGCGGGGCTGGTGGTAAGAGGAAGCCGCGTGCTGGCAACGCTGGGGCCCATCTCCGATGAGATCGCCATCTATCCGGTCGCCAGCCACCGACTGGCCGACGACGACTGGAAGCACTCCTTCTCATTCTCCATCCCTTGCGACACGCCGGGCGTGAAGTTCCTGTGCCGGGAGAGTTTCGATGTAGGCCGTTCCCACTATGACCACCCGCTGGGCTCCCGGTTCGAGGAGATGGACACGGTCGTATTCTTCGATGACGTCCTGGTGCCGTGGGAGCGGGTGTTCCTGCTCGGCAATGTGGAGCTTTGTAACGGCTACGGCACGGGCACCATGTCCAACGCCCACACCGGATACCAGGTGCTGAACCGTTGCCTGGTCAAGGCCGAGTTCGTGCTGGGGCTGTCCGACCTGATGGTGGAAACGCTGGGCTCCGGCTCCATTCCCCACGTGCAGGAACAGGTGGCCGAGTTGATCACCTATCGCGACATGCTGCGGGCGTGCCTCCGCGCCGCCGAGGCCGACGCCCGTCCCAACCAGTGGGGCATGGTGTGCCCGGCCATGGGCCCGATCCAGGCGGGGCGCACACTGTTCGGCAGGACGGTGTACCCCCGCATGATCGAGATCGTGCAGATGCTGGGCACCAGCAGCCTGATGGCCCTGCCCGCCGAGGCGGACTTCGACACAGGCATCGCCCCTGAAATCAACCGGTACCTTGCCACCGACACCACCGACGCCTGGGAGCGCGCCAAGCTGTTCCACCTGGCCTGGGATGTGTCGTGCAGTTCGTTCAGCGGCCGGCAGGTGCTCTACGAGCGGATGTTTGGCGGCAATCCGGTGCGCAACGCCATGATGCTGTTCAGCAACTACGACAAGGAACCGTTCCGCCGGAAGGTGCGCGAGTTTCTTGATCTGGAAGAATGACGGGACACGGAAGATTCAGGAGACCGGAACACATTACGAAGGAGGAACCAAAATGTCGTACACGCCAAAGCACCTGGGGCATCTCGTCATGCGGGTTCGGGACATGGACCGCTCGCTGGATTTCTACACCCGCGTGATGGGCTTGACCATCATGGAACGCTCGCCCAGCGGAACGGTCTTCATGTCGGCCAACACCGAGAAGTCCCACGAGCTCGCCATCCGCGCCATCGGGATGGACGCCGCCGGCCCCGACCACAGCATCGTTGGACAGGCGCACATGGCCTGGCAGATGGAGACCTTCGAGGACCTGCAGGAACTCTACGACCGTCTGGTTGAGAACGACGTACGCATCCAGCGCATCAGCGACCACGGCGTCTCGCTCGGCGTTTACCTGCTGGACCCCGACGACAACGAGATCGAGGTCTACTATGAGATGCCCGCGTCCCAGTGGGAGCGACATCCCGAGCGCGGCTTGTTCGGCGGCACCTTCCCCCTGAAGTTGCGGGAATCTGTCGGCGCGGCGGACGACTGACCGTTCACTCCGGCGGGCCATCCCGTTTGGCCGTGAACCTGTCGCCTCACAGGATTAGTCCGTGGTGCGACTAGCGGATTAAATTCGGGCGGCGCAGGATCTCATCAATCCCGCGCCGCTCGGATATTCTGGCGCTCGTCATTGGGGCATCGCACGCATCACGCGCATCTTGGATGAATCCGATGCCGCCGACAACCTCGCCGGCGAACCTGGCGCGTCCTCGTTCCATACCGAGAGAAAACTCCCGGATGCGGCCCTGGATCGGTATCTCCCCTCACAGAGGTTGAAGCTGTGTGAGGATTCAGCGGATAAACCGTTGAAGTGATGAACCGAGAAACCGGCGCAAGGCTCCGGCGCTCGATTGACCGCGTGGACGCGACGGCGGACCGATAATCCACTCTCGTCTGGACTGAACCCGGATCATGTGAAAGCCATCACCCGGAGGCGCATAAACAGCTGCGGTCAGCATCATAGCCGGCAATCCGGCGACCGAAATAATCTTGCCGCGTCTCCGGCCCGACCTCGAGGTTCCATTGTCCGATCTTCCCGCGGCAAGGAACAACGCCGTCGCAGCAGCCGGGACGTGTTGGTCCCCGCACCAGGAATAGCCGCATCGTATGAGATACTCCGTTCGCTGCAGGTCATCGTTCGTCGCCGACATCGTCGTCAGTCGGGCAACTCGAATGACGCCGCGAATAACGTAGAATGGCGGTAAGGATTTCAATCTGTGCCCAGGAGTTGCGCTAATGATCATCGACACTCATACCCACGTAGTCAGCAGCGACAGGACCACGCACCCTCTCCATCCCGACGCAACGGGCTGGTCATTGGAGGTCAGCAACAACGTCGAGGACCTCATCGCCGAGATGGACGCCGCCGGCGTCGAATGCGCCACCCTCGTCCAACCCAACGGCACCTACGGTCTGGACAACTCCTACCAGTGCGACAGCGCCCTGCAGTACGTTCCGCGCACGGTGGCGGTCGGCATCCTGGATCCGGCAGCGCCGGACGCCGCGGACCTGCTTTCCTACTGGACTAACGAACGAGGGATGTGGGGTGTGCGTCTCCAGAGCCAGGCCGAACCCGACGACCCACGCTGCGACACGCTTTGGGAGCGCGCAGAGTCCCTGGGGATCCCGATCTCAATCGGCGGTGGCGGGACAGCCGACCGGGTCAACCGCATGCGCAACATAGGCGCGCGCCACCCCAATGTCGTTTTTGCTCCCGACCACTTCGCCGGGTGGAGCGGCTCCGACGACAAGGCGGGAATGACGGCGGCGCTGGAGGAGCTGGCCACGTTGCCCAACGCCCACCTGCGCTATTCCAGCACCAGCCTGGGTCCTTACGCCGACTTGGACGACGACGGCAAGGATATGTTCCGCCGGATCATCGAGGCCTTCACGCCCCGGCGCATGATGTGGGGTTCCAACTTCCCATCGTCGCGGGTCGGCGGTTTCGCCGGGCAGGTGACGCTGGGCAAGACGGCTCTGCCGTGGCTGTCCGCCGAGGACCTGGACTGGATGATGGGCGGGGCCGCTGCCACTTTTTGGCCGATGCTGCAAGCGCCATGGGCAAGCTAGATAGTTCCGTCGGGGATGCCCGGGCATTGCCCGGGCATCCC
>JAJDXU010000458.1 GCA_022823105.1 Dehalococcoidia bacterium | reverse complement strand
TGAGCGCCGCCAGCGACAAGAAGGTGCAGGTGGAGGCCGTTACCGCCTCCTTCCTGCACAAGACGGCGACTAAAGGCGATGACTTCGAGTGGGCCCAGGTCCTGCTCACCTTCGCGCCCGGCGAGACCAGCAAGACGGCGCGGGTGGTGATTATTGACGACGGCCTCAGCGAGGGGGACGAGTCCTTCGGGATGTACCTGGCCTTTTCCTACACCGGCACTCCCATCGCCAGGGAGCAGGGCGAGGGGGTAATCGTGGACGACGACTAGCCGCAACACGCTCCGGGGCGCGCTGTCCCAAGAGGACCTACCACAATGGTGGAGACGCAACCGTAGATTGCGTCTCCACTTTTCTTTCCTACCGGCAGGTTGGCGGAAAAATGGGCGACGGTGGTTTCACGTAGCGGGAGACCGGGCAATCCGTCGCAGCGGGGCGAGCGTGCCGTTCCCTGGCGGGGCTGGGCCATGACGTGAAAGCGCGCAAGCTAACGCAGGCCGGGCTGACCCAGGCGGCAATCTTGCTCCGGCCGGTATGGACCGGCCCGCGCTGCGCAAACCAAAAGCCCCGCATGAGAGCGGGGCTCAGGGGCATTGTTGCGCTGCGCTCATCGGCGGCGGCAGATCAGACGCCGCTTACACCGCCAACCCGAACCGCAACGTGAAGGTTCTTGATTTTATCCAGTTTGGTGGGCCTGACTTGACGGTAGACAGTACCATCTTTGAAATGTGGATGGGCCTGTAGTCGCTCATCCAACATCCGCTGATCTTGCCATCGCTCGCCGAAGTTGCCAAGATGAGGGTGTGGCAAAAGTCTATGGCCATGGGCTTGCGAGTGGATGCCACAGCATGGTCGAGTCGTCACAGAGAAGAAACCAGCTGCGCTATGGCTTTGATTATCCACGGTAGTCTCATCGCCCCCACGACGCTTGCAGCAAGCCAAGAGTAATGCTTGACCGCTTGGCTGTACGCATACGAGTAGTTCCCTTCTGGATCATACCGACGGGATAAATCGTCCCAATTGCTTGACTTTTGAGCCGTGTATCGTGCCGCCTGTAGCGCCAAGAACACCACTACGACAGTAATGACGCTTTCGATAGCGAACCTGGTCAACCCGGGATCCATTCACTTCCTCTCCTTTGTGTCCAAGTGGCTCTTGGAGTTGGAACTGGAGGGTTAACTGCCAAATGCAGGACAAGCATTGTGTCGAGCTCAACGTGAGGGTTTTGAAAGACACTAATGCAGTAGTCTCGAATTACGTGTCACTGAACGGACTGAAGGTAGCGTGATTGCAAGGCTGCACTGAACACCAGCCATCCCGAACTCAAGAGAGTCAATCACCTGCGCGAATAAGTAGACCACCATTCGCAAAGTAGACCGAAGAAGGGAGTCAGAGATCGGAAAAGGCCAGGTTTGGAAATTACCCGGATAACCTTCGGTTCAGAGATATTCAGGGGGTGGCATCAGACGTTCCGACTCCGGATAGGGCGGAATATTCCGTACTCCTTCGCATATTCGGCACCCACACTCCGGGTCTTGGTCGGCAATCAGCCTGTGCAGCATGTTGATGTATGCCAAGACCTTACCCTGGTCCACGCCTTCCAGGTAAAGTTCCTTCTTGCCTTCCTGCCGTGTCCATGGCGCCGGGACATTCGACATATGCAGTGGTTGCCAACCACAGCTACTGCAACGGGCGTCGAAGTAATTGTGGGTCTCCTGATCACGCCCCGTCACGTATATCTCACCATCCGGCCCGGTTTCGTATATTGTCCCGTTTCTCCGAAAATCACTTTCGTCTGCCCCGCACCAGCCGCAAGCTATGTCATCCCTTTCCCCTGTATTTTTCTCAGTATGCATGGCGTTCCCAATAATCCAGTGTACACCTATCGCTCAAAAGCTCAAATGAGCTTTTGATCTAAGGTTTGCCGTTCAAGCATTGTGTCAAGCCAGATTAGAGCATGCAACCGCCCATCCTTCCGAAAGAACCTCAGCTTGTTCCAGCACCGTCCGCGTTGCCTTTTCCTGTTTGTCGGGAGGATAGCCGTGCTTGCGCAGGATGCGCCGGACCAGAACCCGAAGCTGCGCCCTCACGTTCTCTCGCAGCGTCCAGTCGATGGTGACGTTGCGTCGCACCGTTTCAACCAACTCCTGGGCTATCAAACGTAGCGTCTCATCACCCAGCACCTGGACAGCGCTGTCGTTGGATTCCAGAGCGTCGAAGAAGGCCAGTTCATCCTCGGTCAAGCCCAGCCTTTGGCCCCGGGCGCTGGCCTCCCTCATCTCGCCAGCCAACTGGATCAGTTCCTCGATGACCTGCGCCGCTTCCACGGCCCGGTTCTGGTAGCGTCGCAGGGTCTGCTCCAACATCTCGGCGAAGGAGCGGGCCTGGACCACGTTGACGCGCCGACGGGTTGCCACCTCTCCCCGCAGCAGCTTCTGCAATAACTCCACCGCCAGGTGGTGCTGCGGCATACCCTGAACTTCGGACAGAAAATCATCGGAAAGCACCGAGATGTCTGGCTTATCCAGCCCAGCCGCCGCGAAGATGTCCACCACACCCTCCGACGCCACCGCCCGGGATACTATCTGGCGCACCGCTAGGTCCAGGTCCTCTTCAACCCGGGCATCCCCGTCGCCCCGTTTGATTAGGGCTGTCCGC
>JAJDXU010000040.1 GCA_022823105.1 Dehalococcoidia bacterium | reverse complement strand
GTCGTACTCCTTGTTGGGTTTGTCACTTCCATCAAGGATGACGCGATGGCCACCTTCATGCCACCCGGTCTCCGTTACACCACGTGTGGGGACTTTACTGTTAAGGAAATCGACCGCTGATGCAGTCACCAAATTGGCGTTCGAGTTCCTCGTGCTGATGTCCGCGCGCAACGGCGAGGTCAGACTCGCCACATGGGATGAAATAGATTGGGATGGACGGAAATGGACGGTGTCGGCGGCACGGATGAAGGGGTGACGGGAGCATCAAGTTCCGCTGGTCGGCAGATTAATAGACGTGCTCCGACTGGCTGGAGATTTGGCCGACGTATCATCTGATAGGTTGTTTCCCGGTCTGCCCCGCAGACCGTTGTCAGAAACGGCCTTCACGGCGATGTTGCGACAGTGAGACGTGCCGGCAGCAGCACACGGTTTCCGGATCAGATTCAAGGACTGGTGTTGGAGTGCACCGATGCCACGTGGTAGGTCGCCAAGAAGGCGCCGGCGCACAACCTGGGAAATTCTACTGTGTAGGCGTATGCGCGGACCGATCTCTGGGAACAGCGAAGAGCGTTGATGCTGGCCCAGAGCAGTTTCGTGGAACACGGCGCCAACGTGCCGGCCTTCGGTCTCCCCGGCACCGGCAAGACCCACTCCCTGTGCGCCCTGGAATACCGGCTGGTAGAAACCGGCCACTCCGTCCTCTTCGCACCGACCTATTACCTGGTGCAGAGCCTGCCCCTGCGTCCGCAGGGGGCCTCCTGGACGACCTGGGCTACTTCCCCCAGAGCCTGCCCCGTACCTGATACCTGACAGGGATATGTACAGGCTAGAAATAGTTAGGTGAGGAGCTTGGGAAGGCGTCGGGGCGTCCGACATCTTGTTTGTGGCAAAACGGATGCTGGAGGGGACCCATGCGCCTTCCCGGGGGATGCTACCAAATGCGGCAGGTCATTGAAACGCATTAGCCTCACCTAACCGAGGCCCAGTCGACGGATCTAGCCTGGTGGTTGTGCGGGACCATCCTGGCAGGCAGCGCCTGCCCGAACGCCGCGCCCGCGGCCCTTTTCCTCCGCGACAACTGGAACAGTCGACGGCAGTATCTTCGAGAGGGTTGTACAACGGCCGCGACCGGGCCCGTCCCCGTGGGACGGAACTGGACGTGAACCTCTGCTTTGGGCCATTGCTGAAATCGGTGTGGGAGCGCATCTTCGCCAACTCCATGGCCACCGCCGCGGCGATTGACCGGGTGGCGCACCACGCCGTCATCCTGGAATTCGACGTCCCCAGCTACCGGACTGACGCATCCCAACAGCGGGGCCAGTCAGAAGGGGTGAACCGGGAAAACTAATCGACGGCAATTCGGCAAATCTGGTTGACGCGGGACAGCGTCACGGCTGCCGCAATTGGCGGTAATCTTGGCATGGAGCGCTACTGGTCGCCAACCTGGACGCTGGCTTGGCTCAGATCGCCAACATTGGCGCTATCACTCTGCCCAGTCAGGTCTTTCTGAAACAGCAACCCCGGCTCACCCGGTCCGGTTGGCGGACGTGGCCCCGCTGAAAACTCCGCAGGAAGGCGCCCGTCGCGGACGGCGCGTTCACCACGCAGACGATGGGACAAGCCGTCCCGCCGGTGGGCGGCGCGTCGGCGTCGATGTAGTTTTCCCAGCCAGGGCCGGCGCCACCAACGTCAGCGTCTGGTCGCCAGCGTTGGCTGGCCCAGTAGCACGGCCCGGGTCGACGTGCCGGTCACTCTCCCATTCACAGCGCCGACGCATTCATCCTTGCGATGGATTGGGGCTCAAATCGCTCCCGCTTGGCGCAGCGCCGTCACTTCCGCGCCGCCATATCCCAGCAGCCCGGTCAGGACGGCTTCGGTATCCTGGCCCAGGGTTGGCGGCGGCGCGAGGTTATCGGGGCTGCCGGTTTTGATGGGGTTGCCGGCGGTGCGGTAGGCGCCGGCGACCGGATGGTCGATTTCCACCACCATGTCGCGCAGCTGCACCTGGGGGTCGGCCAGGGCCTCGCCGATGTCGTTGACCGGGCCGCCGGGCACATCGTACTTCAGCAGCAGTTGCTCCCACTCGGAGCGCGGCTTGGTCATAAAGCCCGCGGTCAGGGCTGCGTCGAGCGCATCGCGGTTCTCGATGCGGGAGGGGGCGGTGGTAAAGCGTTGGTCTTCATCCATGCCGCGCAGCGCTTCGATTTCGCCGGCCATCATGCGCAGGGTCTTCATGGCGAATTCCTGGCTGGCGCAGTGGACCTGCACGTATTTGCCGTCGGAGCATTGGTATGCGCCCACGGGCAGGTTGGACGGATGGCTGGAACCGATGGGTTGCGGCACCTCGCCGGACACGAGGTAGAACTGCCCCAGGTGGGCTTGCAGGGCAATCTGAACGTCCAGCAGGGAGATGTCGAGGCGGCGCCCCTCACCGGTGCACCGCCGCCCGTACAGCGCGGAGGAGATGCTGAGGGCGGCCACGTAGCCGCCGACCATGTCGCCCACCGGAAAGCCCATGAACACCGGCGGCTGGCCGGGGTTGCCGGTGACGCTCATCCCGCCGCCCATGGCTTGCACGATGCCGTCGAAGCCGGGCCGCTCACGGTATGGCCCCTCTTGCCCGAAGGCCGACAGCGAGCAGGCGATGATGGACGGGTTGATTGCCTTTAACGATTCGTAGCCCAGTCCCAGGCGCTCCAGCACCGAGGGCCGGAATGCACTCAACACCACGTCGGACACGGCTACGAGGCGGCGGCAGACTTCCAGCCCCTCAGGCGTTCGCAGGTCTATGGTCACGCTCTTCTTGTTGCGGTTGAAGTTCAGGTAATAGGCGCTCTCGCCGCCGAGGAAATGGGGGCCGATGCGCCGCGACATATCCCCCACGCCGGGCTGCTCGATCTTGATTATCTCAGCGCCCAGGTCGCCCAGCGTCCGCGCCGCCATCGGACCGGCGATCGCCTGCGACATTTCGAGGATGCGGACACCCTGCATCGGAGGGGTCATATTCTCCTGCCCATCTTCACTGCCTGGTGGCCTATTCCGTGGAGAGGAGGGCGGCCAGCTCACGCACGTCGTCCATTTCGTCCAGCGATTCTATGGCGGCGATGATTTGTTGCTGGCGTTCCGGACTGATGACCGTCGCGGTAAGGACGGTGAACTTCTCTTTCATTTCGGCCCACGACAGGGCATTCTCCGGGTCGCCCCTGGGGTATCGGATGTCGCTGCGCAAACGGCGTCCATCGGCGGTGGAGACCTCAGCCCAGGCGCGCCACTCGCGGGGGAAGTGGGCGTCCACCTCCGGGTCGGTCACACATTTCACACGCGGCAGGATGCGGCGTACCTCCGGACGGTCGGGAACTCCGTCGGCGTATTCCTCCAGCGACGCGCGGCCATAGGCCAGGGCCACCGCCGCGCCGAAGGGCATGGAGAACTGCATATCGACGACTGTTTTGGGATTGGCCTTGTCCTCTTCAGGGGACGCTATTATCGTGAATCCGCCGCTGAGTACCCCGACGGTCACTTCCTCGACGTCATCGGCCTCCAGACCATGGGTGTTGCGGATGTCGATCAGGCAGTCTATGGGACCCTGCTTGTAACGGCAGCAGGCATGGGGCTTGATTGCCGTGCGGGTAATCAGATATTCGTCTCCCAGGTCCTGCAGCACCAGCGATGTGTCGGGGTTGCCGGAATAGGCTTGCAGGAAGCCGTCGCGCCCCTCGAGGATGGTGGTGGGGCCGGTGTAGCCGGAGCGGGCCAGCAGGGCGGCCCAGGAACCGCTATGCGACGCCCAGCCGGGATGGAGTCGCTTGGTCCAGGCTCCCTGCGCCAGGTATTCCATGCTGCCGGCGGTCTGGCTGCCCGCGATGCCCAGGGCGTGGATGAAGTCGTCTCCCCGCAGCCCCAGCAACCGCCCGGCCACCACCGCGGCACCGAAAGCCCCGCAGGTGCCAGTGGGATGAAAGCCTCGCCCGTAATGCTCGGCCGGCTGCAGCGCGCGGCCCAGCCGTACAATGACGTCGTACCCGGCCACCACTGCGGCGATGAAGTCCTTGCCCGACACATGGGCCAGGTCGGCCATCGAAAGGGCGGTGGGAAAGGCCACCACGCCCGGATGCAGCGACGCCTCGTTGTTCACGTCGTCCATCTCTATGCTGTGAAAGGCGGTGCCGTTGGCCATCGAAGCGTACTCCGGCAGCACTCGATGGGGCGTACCCACAATCACCGACGGCCCTGGGCGGCCCAGCCGCTGCAGCGCATCAACGACAGCGCGCGCCGAGCCGGTGGTGGAGCCGTTGAGCGTAACTGCGGCAAAGTCCAGGCACAGGTACTTGGCCCAGTCGATCACCTCCGGCGACAGGTCCTCATACTCGAGCGCCTGCGCGAAGCTGCCCAGGGCGCGGGTCATGCCGGTTTCGTTGTTGGTCTGGACCATGGCTGAGGACCTCCATCAAGTATTGCAACGACGGTTCACAAAATACTGTTCGTCGTGCCCGATCGGTTCGCAACAGGGTAATACTCTCGTCGGATGCAGCCCGCCTACAACCCCGACTCGTACAGGAAGTCGCCGGTGGGGTAGTTGTTGAGCAGATGTCGGGCGATGACCAGGCGCTGAATCTCGTTGGTTCCCTCGCCGATCATCATCAGCGGGGCATCGCGGAAGTGGCGTTCCAGCGTGAGGTCCTGGGTGTAGCCGTAGCCGCCGTGGATGCGCATGGCGTCGATGGCAACCTGCATGCACATCTCGCTGGCAAACAGCTTAGCCATTCCTGCCTCCATGTCGGCACGCTCGCCCCGGTCCTTCTTCTCGGCGGCGTGGAGCACCATCAGGTGAGCCGCCTGTATCTGGGTCGCCATGTTGGCCAGCATTATCTGCACGCTCTGATGGTCTCCGATGGGCTTGCCGAAGGTTTGGCGCTGGTTGGCGTATCGCGTGGCTTCTTCCAGCGCGGCCCGCGCCACACCGAGGCAGCGGGCGGCAACATTGATGCGGCCCAGCTCCAGCCCGCTCATTATCTGGTAGAACCCCCTGCCTTCCTCGCCGCCGACCAGATTCCCGCCGGATACGCGGTAGTTCTCGAAGGACAACTCGGAGGTATCAACGCCCTTGTAGCCCAGCTTCGGTATGTCCCGCACCACGTTGAAGCCCGGCCCCTTCTCGGCGACGAAAATACTGATGCCCCGCCGGGGCGGGTCGGCGTTCGGGTCGGTCTTGGTGACCAGGGCGAAGGTGTTGCCGTGGCGCCCGTTGGTAATCAGGCTCTTGGACCCGTTTACCACGTATTCGTCGCCTTCGCGGACGGCGCGAGTCTCGATGGCCTGGACGTCGCTGCCCGCGTTGGGCTCGGTGATGCAGATGCCGCCTCGCTTCTCGCCGGACGCCATCAGGGGCAGGAATCGCTCCTTCTGCTCCGGCGTTCCGTGGGTCGTGACCATGTAGGCCATGATGAGGTGGGAGTTCAGTATCCCGCTCAGGCTCATCCATCCCCGGCAGATTTCCTCGATGACGAGGGCGTAGGACGTGACGTCCAGCTCAAGCCCGCCGTACTCTTCGGGGATCACCGCGCCGAACAGGCCCAGCTCCTTCATACGCTCCACCAGCTCGAAGGGGTACTCGTCGGCGTGTTCCATTTCCTGCGCGACAGGTTGGACTTCCCTGCGGACGAACTCCCTGATGGTGGCGACCATGCCGCGCTGCGCTTCAGTCAATTGAGGCAAATCCGCTCCTGAAACCGGCCTGATTTCGTGGCAGCATTCTATCACGAGCCGCTGCGCAGCCACTCACGCGTACCCAGTTTGTCATGGTCAGTATCGAGTCCGCTGGAGGCGGACTCGCAGCGACCGTTCCGGCGAAAATGGGCATGGGTGAGGCGCTTGAGGGTGCGTCGCAGCGGCGGATTTGGGAGATGGTCGGGGGATCGCATCATGATTGTCATACGCCAGTGGCGGAAGGATTCACGGTATTTCCGGACTGGCAGGACCGGGGACGGCGGAGATTTTGGGAAATCCCGCTCATTTCCTCTCATTTCCGCTGATTTGAGTAGGGCGGTGGGGTCGGTATGGGGGCGGAAAGCGCGGTTTTGGCGGTGATAATCATGGTTTCGGCGGGCGGGTGAGCGGTTTTGGCGATGCGGCATTTGGAGTGCGGCATGGGACCGGTCAGGGGTGGGACGACGGGTTGCAGGCGGGCGCCCCGGTAGTTTGATGGTAAGGACGGAGGGATGGCAGGGGCAATGGGGAAGTGTCACCGGACCGGGCCGTTTCAAAGTCGCCGTTGTCATTCCGCGTCCGTCTCTGGCAGAGGCGCAATGACGGTTCAAGCCACAGCGGGTACGCACGAGCCCCAGGACAGGCGCGACGACGCGGGGGCGGCCGGCCGCCGTTGCCTCATCCTGATCGGCAACCCGGTCCTGGCAACGGCCCGACCGCGTCAACAACGCCGGCGTCCATCGCGCCTGTTGACCGGACGCCGCCTGATACACGGCATGTAAAGTGGTGAATGCTGGGGCGTCCGGCCAGTTCCGGGTGATGGAAAATCCCCAATCGATACGGCGCAGGGCCGGTGAGCGGCCCGCTTCCTTCACCATATATTCATACTTTCCGGCGCAAATTTCACGCTGTTTTCACAGGTTTCCGCTAACCTTTACCGGTGGGAATCCGACGCAGGCGAGGGCCGTGCCCTGGCTCAATAACTGCTGCCTGCGACGACCCCGTGCCCGCCGCGCGTCCCGGCCATAACGTGGGATGCCACAGGCCCGGCTCAATCCATAACTGAGGAGTCGACACCCCATGGGTCCGAGAATTCATGCTTTAAAGCCATACCGGCTTGTGGTTGCCGCGCTGCTGGTGGCGCTGGGATTCCTGGTGTCCACCGCGGTCCAGGATCCGCCCGACGCGGCGGCTTACGCATTGTGGATCGACGTTGAATGTAGCGACAGGTCGGTGACTGAAGGTGGTACTTTCCGCCTGCACATCGTCACCGAACAGCCTCCCCATCTTAACGCGTCAACAATCAAGGTGTACTGGACCACGTATACGGGCACCGCTGACGAGACTGACTACCTGCCCCTTCACCACGAAGGCCAGGCCAGCAACCGGTATCAATCCAATTCCGCTCGCATGGGACGCACCTTCTATACCAGGAACGACCGCTTCAGCGAGCCCGACGAATATTTCACCGTGAAGGCGGTCAACGCGTCGTCTGATTCTCGGGCAGCCGGCCAGGGCAAGTGCACGATAACCATTCACGATGACGACGGGCCAGGCGCGGCAGAGACCTGGATAGACTCGGAGCCGGCCGATGGACGCTATGGTCGGGGCGATACCATCCGCGTCAAGCAGAAGTTCACCGAAGCGGTGGCGGTCCAGGGTGGGCAGGTCAACCTGGGCTTGCTGCTTGGCAGCGGCAGCGATGTGGTGACCCGCAGCGCCCACTACGTCAGCGGAACCGGAACCGACACGCTGACCTTCGAGTACACCGTCGCCGGAGACGACCTCGATGCGGACGGCATTGAAGTCCCGGACAGCGATTATGACGGGCGCGGCTCGATCGTCACGCTGGATTCCCGCACGCGGGTCAACCAACGGTACAGGGGTGTTCCCGCAACCGGCAGCCAGAAGGTGGATGGCAAAACCCGGGTCGAAGCGATTTCCATCATTTCATCCCCTGCCGATGGCAACACCTACCGCAAGGATGAGGAGCTGGAAGTCCGGATGCGCTTCGATCGGCCGGTCGAGGTTGACGGCCGGGTGTACATCGTTCTGCGCATCGGCGAAGGAGAAGGCTCCTGGGCCGGCGCATGGTACGACCGCGGTTCGGGCACGGACACGCTGGTGTTCAAGCAGAGCGTACGCCCCGGTGACCTGGATACCGACGGATTCCGCGTGGTCAGCGGTTCTATAGGCCCCCAAGGCCAGAGATACGGGTTTGGCGGAAGCGGTTCGATCACCGACCAGGCCGATGGGTTCACCGTGAGCCCTTACTATGGCGGCATCGTCGATCCGACCGGTCACCGCGTGGACGGCCGGCCTTATGTGACCGATGTAGCCGTCACTTCCAGCCCGCCCAACGGGACCCACTACCGAATCGGTGAGCGGATGATGATATCCCTGACCTTCGACCGGCCTGTCTCCGTTCAACCCAAGCCGGCGATCCTGGTTAACCTGGGCAGCCGGCTGGTGTCGGCCGAATACTACGACGGCTCTTTCAGCAATACGCTGGTTTTCAGCTACAAAGTAAAGGAGGGCGACGTAGAAGAGAGCGGCATTTCCATCCCCGCGCAGGAACGATTCTCCGGCGCCGGCGCCATCCACGAAGCCCGGGAAGACAGGTCGGTGGATGGTCGCATCCCGGCCCTTGCCCCCCAGCCTGACCAGACGGTGCAGGGTCTCCGGCCGCGCGCGCTCGTCAGCAAAATAATTTCGACCCCGGCCCGGTCGCACTTCTACCGACCTGGTGAGGACATCGAGATTGAGTTGGAGTTCAGCGAACCGGTGACGGTCCTGGGCGTACCCTACGTCAGCATCAACATCGACGAAACGGGTCCGCCTGGGCGCGATGCCGGGTACGTTCGGGGTTCCGGTACGAAGTTCCTGGTCTTCGGATATACCGTGCAGGAGTCGGACCTCGACCGCAACGGTGTGTCCCTGCCCGCCGGAGAGAACGATGGGTTCACCGGCAACGTGCGCGTTTACCAGGCGGGCACGGAAAATCGGGTGAACAGTTACATTCCGGGATTCACAGACGCTCCCGGTCACCGGATCGCTGGACGGGTGCACGTCACGTCGGTGGCGGTCATCTCGGAGCCGGGCGAAGATGG
>JAJDXU010000348.1 GCA_022823105.1 Dehalococcoidia bacterium | reverse complement strand
CACGTGGAGGCCGCCAACGCCAAAACCGATGGCCGCGGCCGAGATTATCTCCGGCAGCACCCAGTCGCTCATCACCGTGCCCGCGGCCGCCAGCGTCACCACGAACGCCGCTCCCATCATCAGGAACCGGATGGGCACGCGCCGCGCCAGGGCCGCCCAGAAGACGCCGGCGGGCATCTGGGCGAGCGCGAACGTGCTGGCGCTCATGGCGGCGAACCGCGGGTCGATGCCCTGGCTGATGTAATGGGAAACCTGGTGCAGGCTCAACCCCGCCTGGACCATCATGCTGGCTCCGGAAAAGATAGCGAGGATCCAAAACGCGCGCGTTCGCAACGCCTGACCCACCGTAAAGTCGATCTCGGCGAAGCCGCCCGAATTGCCGGAACCTGCGCCGGCCGAAGACTCGCGGTCGGCCGACTCTTCCCGCGCCGGCGCCGGGTCAGGTTCCAGGCCCATATCCTCCGGCCGCCGCGCCACCAGCAGCAGTGACGGAACAACTCCCAGAGCCAACGTCAGGATACCCAGGGTCACCCACGCCATTCGCCAGTCGTAACCGGTGATGATGAGTTGCATCGCCCACGGCACGATGGCCAGGCCCGCTCCCTTGGCGATATGGTCCACGGCCAGTCCCAACGGGCGGCGCCGGATGAACCAGTTGCTGATCGCCGTCGGCAACCCCATCTCCAGCGGCCCGGAGAAAATCATACGCCCCGGCACGTACAGGAGATAAAACGCCAGCGGGTGAGCAACGAAAGCCAGTCCGATCGCCAGCACGCCGGTGGCGAAGGATCCCGCCCCCAGGATGACACCCGCGCCGTACCGGTCCAGCCATCTGCCCACGATGGGCGAAACGAAGACCGCAACCAGCCCTCCCAGGCTGACCGCGCCGGAGAACATCCCCACCGACCAGCCCATGGACTGGGTCATTGGGACGACGAACACGGACAGGGTTGCAACCGCCATTACGGTACGGGTGGACAGGCTCATGGCCACGCCGTTGCCAAGGATCACCCAACCGTAATAGAAGGGCAGGGCCTGGGCCGCCCTCGTTCGCAATACGGTAACGTTGGTCATCGATTTACCCCGAATCCTGGCCGTTGCACGCCAGTGTGAGCCACTCCCGGCAGAGTCCGTCGCCGGTGGCGCTGGCCTGCAACAGTGGTTGTACCACTATCCGCGTCGTTTCGACCAGTTACATGCCGACATCCTCAGGCGTACCCACATTGTGATTGCGTGGTGAAAGGACGAAAAAGCCGATTCCCCGGTCATTTCCTCTCATTTCCGCTCATTCCAGTAGGGCATTGGGTGGGTCGTGGGACCGAATGGGGGCCGAAGGCAGGGTTTTGGCGGCGGTTTTAGCGGTATTGGCGGGCAGGTAGGCGGGTTTGGGAGTGAGAGGTTCACGGTATTTGGAGTGGGCATTGGGACGGCTGTCGCGGGTTCGGGTGGCGGGCTGGAACTGGGCGCCGCGTAATATGTTATCGGATGGAGTAAGGGTTAGAGCAAGGCCGAAATGTCGCCGGGGCGTCGGTGGAATTCTCGAACTCGGGGATCTCCGCAAACGTCAACGCTTCCGACTCGCTGATGTCGAAGTCGTTTGCATCCCTCCCGGAGACCGACCGGTTGATAGTTGCCCCCTCCGGTCGGGAGGCGATGGCGCTCTCCTGGTCGTTGGCGGCATAGGTACGCAGGATCGTGGGCGTATCCGTGTTTTCGTTAGGGGTCAGCGTGTTGGCGAAAGTGATGATCGGCCGGTCGTTGGCGTCCGCCATGGCCACCGTGACCGGGAATGCATCCTTTTCCTCGGGTTCGCCGTTGTCGGTGGTCGCGATCGTGCCGCTGTGCGAAGGTTTGATTTCAATGTCCGGTCCGCGGTTGAATCTCAGGTTCCCGCCCGTGTCAATGGAGATGTTGTCGCCGTCTGCGGCCTCCACGGACCACTGGAATGAGGTGCTCCCAGGGTAGATGGCGGTGTAACGGGTCACCCGATTGATGATGCTGGCGTCCTCGCGCAAGCTGGCGGTCTCATCGCCCGTGATGACGGCCGGTTCGTTGACGTCGGTGACCAACGCCTTGACCTCTATCTTGTCGGTCAATCCGTTTGCATCACTGACTGCCACATCCATCGGGTGATCCCCGGCGCCGGTTTCGTAGCCGAAGGAATCATCGGCGACCACGGTAATTGACCGCTGTCGTCGATGGCGAAAAGGCCACTGGGGTCGTCCGGGGTGTATGTCAGGGTGTGTCGCCGGTTTGGGGTCAGTGGCCGTGATGGGATCGCCTGCGGCGTCGTCCTGCGCTGCATTCTGAGGGGCCTCGCGCATAGTGGTCAGGCCGTCCTCAAAGGTGGGGACGCGGTCGCCTTCGGCTACGGAAACCGGCGCGGACGGACGGGCCGCCAGGGTGTCGTCAAGAAAGGTAACGGTGGCGACCGAGAGCGTGGCCTCATCCGTGTTGCCGGAGGTCAAGGTGACCGTTACGTCGGCCGATAGCAAGGCGCTCAACCTGGCCGTGTATGTACCGGTGCTGGCCTCGGTGACATCGACCTCCGCATAAGATATGACCAATTCCGGTAGCGCGGGCCCTGCACGGGGCGAGCCCGGAGATCGATCCCGTCTCTGTGGCGGTGATGTGCGTGTCACACAGCGCGGCGAATTTTCCGCTTGAGCGCTTGATCGCGCTGGGAGCGAACGTCGGGCTGCCCTTCGTGCTTCTTCGCACCGGCGAATATCCCAGCCACTGCTTGCCCTCGCCGCTGCCAAAGGCATCGCAGGAGCAATAGTCAACGCGGTATACGCCCGTGCGGGTCGCGTCCAGGCTGAATCGCACCGAGGCAACATCACCCCTGGACGCACAGGCGGCGTTGGATTGGTAGTCCCGCAAGTGGTTGGGGCCGGTGTCGCCGTCGTTCGTGTCGTTGGCGGTTGCGCCATCGTCGCCCAGATCGATATCCTGGCCATCGTTGTCGTGGAAGGAATTCTCTCTGACAGTGTTGCCAGTCGTGCCGCTGCCCGTAATGGTCACGCCATCCCCGCCATTGTGGGCGATGGTGTTGGCCTGCGCTCCGGTATCGTCCGCCCCTCCGCGGATGTGGACGCCCGAACCTCGGTTGCCCAGATCTGCATCGTTGTAGTTGGTTCCGGTGTGGTTTTTGGGATGAGGTTCTCCCGCGCAGACGCGTTGACCGGCGCAACTCAGTGGGGCTCGTTGCCGCCGGTGGTGTTTCCCGCGACCAGGTTGTCCCGGGGATTGCTGTCAAAGTAGATTCCGGAGCCGGTGTTGGCGACGGTGGCGGCGGCGCCGACCTCGTTCACGGCGATGCGATTGTCGTCAATGAGTACATTTCGCACGCCGCCGCCGCATCGTCCACCGAGACGAATGCCTTGTGCGCCACGTCTGAAATCCACAGGCACTCGCCCGGCTCCATCGGACACGAAACGGCATCCATCCCCTGAAAATCGGCCCTCGTTGCGTCAAAAGCGTCGGCCATTCCTATCGCGGCGAACATATCGGACAGGTTGAATGTCGCCTCCATTTCAAACTTTGGCATCGCCATCCGCAGCCGATGGGACTCCATATCCTCTCGGACCCGATCCATCAGTCTGGGGTCAAGGGAATTCTAGAAGTCGCTGAACGTGCCTTCATCGGGAAGGACGATCACCATCGACATCCGGTCGCCCTGGTAAGGCAGTTCCCCCGCCTGGAAACCGTCGTCCCGGGAAAAGTTAAACCGGTCAATCTGCCGCATCATGGCAACCCTTCGTTCGCTGCCATCGAGCGCGCGGAACCGTCCCGGGCTCGTGGCCTCCATAGAGAACTGCGAGCGCCACTCGGCCTTGAAATCCACGGCGTCCGCCAGCACCAGCCGCGTGAACGGGGTGATGGCGCCTGGAACGATGAGGTCCCGAATCTTGTCGTTAGTTTCCCTGGCAACCTGTTGGTTTATTCGTTGACGAGCCTCCTGAGGTTGCCGCTGGAAGTCAACCAGGCGTACGCCACTCCCGTAATTCACCGCCATCGTCGCCACATAGTCTGAAGCAGCGGGTGCCCCTCCTACCTCCACGCTGAGTTGGCGACGTTTAGCTCGCATCCTCCATCCTCATCGCAACGGGCGGACAGTGCGATGTCCACGGAACTGAACGCGGAATGCGACCGGTCCTGAGGCAGACCGAACCGCGGTGTGTCCGACATCTACTCCTCGGTTTCGCCGCCGGCCCCCGCGTAGGCCATCGCCAGGGCAAGAGAGATGCTGTATGGGGAGTAGAAAAGATTGCCACCCTCCGCAATCGGCTCGTGCTACACGGCGAAGGCGAATCAGGGCTTTGCGATTCTCCGGGAAATCCCCTCTCTGTCCTTTCCCATTGTCATTGCCAATGACACTTCCCCATTGCCTACACACCTCGCCGGTCTTTACCATGTATAAATGGCGCCTCAAATCCGTCCCGTCGCCATCCCGCGTCCCATCCCAATCCCCACATCCCAACACCTTACCCCCAAACGCCGCTACCCCAATCCTCCCAACGACCCGCCAAAGCCACGAATATCGCCCCCAAAATCGCCCTCGCCACCCCCATTCCACCCCCACCGCCCGCTCCTCGCCCTACTCAAATGAGCGGAGGTGAGCGCAAATGAGCGGGTTTCCCGAAAAATCCCCAACACCCGAATACCCTATCCTTTATATCCTGTGCATCGATGTAAAACTCCCCCGTCAGAGGTAACCCCATGACCCTCTCCGAAATCCGCCGCCGCGTCGACGCCCTCAAGCGCCGGTTCGCTCGCGAAATCGCCATCCTCAAGCTCCGTCAGGTCGCCGAGGCCGTCTCCGATGAATGGGACCCCTCCGAACCCCCGGAACCCGGCGACGTCATCAGGCGCATCGCCGATGCCGGCTTCCGCATCTCCACCTTCGTCGACCTGGGCCGCTGCTTCAAGGACATACGGCTATGGGGTGACGTCCCCGAGTACGAGGCCATCGTATTCAACCTGCTGCCTTGGGCCAGCCACGACCGCTACTGCGAGTTCTTCCGCTGGGACCTATCCGCCCCCGCGCGTTAGCCATGCCCCCACTGCCATTCCGGACGCCGTACCCGATGCGTGGCCCGCCCGGTACCTGATACGGTGTCCCGAACGACGGGCCGAAAATGGAATCGGCTCAGTGCGTCTGAACGATTACGAGTGACGATTTGTGGTTGAGGATTGTTGACCTTAATGGTAGGATTTGCACTGGCGATTTGTTAGTTCAAGTCGAGGAGGTCTTTTTTGATGGCAGATCAAAACCATGACATTGCGTTGATGGCCCACCTGATGCGGCGGGCCGGGTTTGGCGCGCAGTACGCGGAGCTGGAAGAGCGAGCGGCCAAAGGCTACGAGGCAACGGTCGAAGAGTTGCTGAATCCCGAGGTGAACGACAACGGGATGGACCTGGACGTTGCCGAGCGTTGCTTCATTGAGTGGAGCCACCAGACGCGGGGCGTGCCGGAGTATTTTGCGTTCCGGATGATCAACTCCCGGTGCCAGCTTGAAGAGAAGATGGTGCTGTTCTGGCACGGGATTCTGTGCACGGCGGACAGCAAGACGCAGAGCTACCCGACGTCGTACGACGAGATCGAGATGTTCAGGGAGTACGGCATGGGCAGCTTCCGGGACCTGCTTTTGCAGATTTCCCGCGATCCGGCCATGATTTTCTTCCTGGACAACTGCCTGAGTCACAAGGGCGCGATCAACGAGAACTACGGCCGTGAGCTGCTGGAGCTGTTCTCGATGGGTGTGGGCATGGACGGCGAGTTCAACTACACCGAGGACGACGTGAAGGAGTGCGCCCGGGCGTTCACGGGGTGGACCATCGCGAACAACGTGCCGGGCCAGCCCTACGGGCGGTACCACGCGCAGTTCGTGTACAACCCCGACGACCACGACGAGGGCATGAAGACGTTCCTGGGCGAGACCGGCAACTTCAACGGCGAGGATGTCATCGACATCATCGCGAAGCAGCCGGCGACGGCGCGGTTCATTTCCCGCCACCTGTACAGCTACTTCATCTCGGACGAGGCGCAGGTGCCGTCCTGGATGGAGACTCCGCCGAAGGACCCGGAAACGATCAAGATGCTGGAGGACGAGTATTTCCGCTCCGGCTACAACATCAAGGCCATGCTGCGGGTGCTGTTCCACTCCGACGCGTTCAAGAACGCACGGTTCCAGCGGGTGAAGAGCCCAGTCGAAACCGTCATGGGGACGCTGCGGCTGGTGGGAGACTGGACGGAGCCGAAGCCCGGGTTTGAGTTCATCTTTGACGAGATGAAGCACATGGGGCAGGAGCTGTTCAACCCGCCGTCGGTGGAGGGCTGGCACACGGGCCAGGAGTGGATTGACGGGGGCACGCTGGTGCACCGGATCAACTTCACGGCCGATTTCGTGGGCGACCTGAAGCAGCCGGGCGTGCGCGAGATCGTCGAGCGGCTGGGGGACGCCGGTCCCGTGATTTCGCCGGAGCAGATGGTGGATGAGACCTGCCGGCTGCTGGGCCACTATGAGCTGGCGGACGAGACGCGGCAGATGCTGGCCGCCGGCGTGGCCAAGGGCGGCACGATTCACACCGACACCGAGGAATTCGGGACGCGGGTGAGCGAACTGCTGCAAGTGATTGTGGCGACCAAAGAGTACATCTACGCCTAGCCGGTTTGACTGCCGGCTGGCGCAACCAGGCAATAAACAAGCAAGAACGAGGTTCCAGGTTCCCGATTTCGCGGGATGGACGGCACAAATTCGGAGGAATGAATCGTGACCGCTACGAAGAAAGACCCGGTGTTGGTGGTACTGCAAATGTCCGGCGCGTTCGACGCGCTGAACACCATCATCCCCTACAGCGACCCGCTGTACAAAGACTACCGGCCGCACCTGAAGGTTGAGCCGGAGGAAGTGCTGGCGATTGACGGGAACGTCGGGTTCCATCCGGCGATGGCGCCGATCAAGGACCTGTATGACGAGGGCAAGGTTGCGGTGATCCAGGGCATCGGGTATCCGAACCCGATCCGGTCGCACTTCCGCTCCATGGACATCTGGCACACCGCCGAGCCGACCAAGATGGCGACGGAAGGCTGGCTGGGCCGGGCGATCCAGGACCTGGACCCCGACAAGGAAAACGTGCTGACGGCGGTGAACTTCGGCCGTGGACTGCCGCGGGCGCTGGCCGCGCCGGGCGTGTCCGTGGCGTCGGTGGGCAACCTGGAGACCTACGGCGTGCTGACCGGCATCGACGGCGAGGACCAGCGGGCGGACGCGCTGGACATCTTCTCGCGGATGTACTCCCCCATGGTGGGCAGCGGGCCGATCAACGACTACCTGTCGCAGACGGGGCTGGACGCGCTGAAGGGCGCGGACATCCTGCGGACCGCGCCGGAGATCTACTCCTCCAGCGTTGAGTATGGCGGCGACATGTTCTCGCAGTGGGTGAAGAACGTGGCGCAGGTGCACACGGCGGGCTTCGGCACGCGGGTGCTGTACACCGGCCTGAATCCGGGCGCGTTCGACACGCACGCCAACCAGCCGACTTCGTTCGCCAAGCTGTGGGGCGAGGTTTCCCGCGCGACGAACGATCTGTACCAGGACCTGAAAGAACACGACG
>JAJDXU010000095.1 GCA_022823105.1 Dehalococcoidia bacterium | reverse complement strand
GTCCTCGATGACCAGTCCGTCGCCGTGCACAACGGAGCCTTCCTGGATATTGACATGGTTGCCGATGGTGATGAGGTCGCCGTCGCCGCGGATTGTGACGCCCGGCCAGACGCTGCTGTACTCTCCGATAACGACGTTGCCGACGACGTAAGCGGCCTCACTTACCCAGGCGGTTTCCGCGATTTTGGGTTCAATTCCCCGCAGGCTGCGAATCAAAGCGTGTTCTCCTCAACATAATGCGCCGCCGGCGCGGACGCCGGGGCGCGGTTTCACGGGAGAATTATATCGCAACCGGTCCGGTCGGGATTGCGGGATCAGTCTCGCCAGTCCTTGACCGCCTGGCGGGCGGCGCGTTCCCGCTCGCGGTCGATGATGGCGCGGCGCTTGTCGTACTGCCGTTTACCGCGGGCGACGCCCAACTCGACCTTGGCGTGGTGGTTTTTGAGGTACATGCGGATTGCGGCCAGGGTCAATCCCTTCTCAGCAGTCTTTGCCCCGAGTTCGCTGATTTCGGCACGGTGGACGAGGAGTTTGCGAGGACGCTTGGGCTCATGGTTCATGTAGCTGCCTGAGTCGTAGGGCGCGATGTGGGCGCCGTGGAGCCACAGCTCTCCGTCCTGGACGCGGGCGTAAGCATCGCGCAAGTCCACCTTGCCAGCGCGGATCGACTTGATCTCCGTGCCGGTCAATACAAGCCCGGCCTCCACCTTGTCCAGAATCTCGTAGTCGTGGAGGGCCTTGCGGTTGATCGCGACCTGCCGGTTATTGCCTGAGGTTGGATTGGCAGCTTTCTTCTTGCTATTTCGATTTTTTCTTGGCATTTGAGTTCACCGAGTCCAGTGTACCACCTGGACGCGCCTTGCGAGTGCGGCGCCGTTGGCAGCAGCGGCGCGGTTCTCCAGCCGGAAAGATCCCCCAACGGGGCAATTTGGGCCGCGAACGAGCTTCGAGCCGACGCGCCGCTAACGGCTGTTGAGGCTTGCTTCCAAGATCGTTTTGGCCTCCTGGAGCGCCAAGTCTTCCTCGAACGGGACCGGCAGAGTTTCAGTATCGGATTCCACCAACACATCCGGGGTTACGCCCTGGCCTTCGATCTGGGTTCCGTCGGGCAGATACCAACGGCGGATGGAAAAATAGATGGCGGAACCGTCGGACAGTTCGCGGGTGATGTTCACGCTCCCCTTCCCGAACGTGGTGACGCCGATCACCGGCGCGCGATCATTGACCTTGATGGCTCCGGCCATGATTTCGCTGGCGCTGGCGGAAAACTGATTGACCAATACCACCACCGGAACTTCCGTGGCCTCCCCGCCCCGTCCGGCTCCATGATCGATGCGGTCGCCCTGGGCATCGATCTCGTACAAAATCGGTCCGCCGTCGAGGAACATGCTGGTCACCTCGACCACCGAGGCGAGGAGTCCACCCGGGTTGTTGCGCAGATCGACTATGAGGCCCCGGCCACCGGCGTCATGAAATTCTTCAAGAGCGTTCTGCACTTCCCGTTTCGTAGTATCGGAATAGCTGTAGAGCCACAGGTGGCCGATACCATCGTCGAGCATCTGGAACGCGGTGCTGTCGATGGGGATGCGTCCACGGGTAACCGTGATGGACACTGCCTCGACGCTGCTGGCGTGCCTCACCAGCAGAACAACGTCGGTGCCACCGGGACCTCGGATCAGGTTGACAGCTTCGATCAAAGTGAGGTGGCCGATGCTCTCGCCATCAACGGCGAGGATGATGTCGCCGGCGCGGATGCCGGCCGCTTCGGCGGGTGCGCCGGGGATGGGCGCGATAACGGTCAGTCCCGCATCGGTTAGCGTAACCCGGGCCCCGATGCCTTCGAAGAACCCTCGATAGCCCTCCTGTTCCCTGGCGTGCTGCTCTGCGGTGAGATACGAGGCGTGGGGGTCGTCGAGGGCCGCGAGCAGACCGCGGATCGCGCCGTCGACCAGGTCGTCCGGTTCGATTACTTCGTGGTCAACGTGCTCTTCGAGGAGGATGTCGTAAGCCTCGCCGAGCCTGGAGAAATCCGTGGGGAGGTCATTGGCCGAGGACGTTGTATCTGGCCCGGTTTGCGATGGACCGGCGCATCCCGCGACGGCAACGAAGACGAACAGGGCGAACAGGAAGGCCGTCAACCGTCCAAGTTTGGAACATGGAGCCATTGATTGCATTGTAGCATGGGGCGTCCGTTGACACCCTTTCCGGTGCGCTGATAGCATCCAAGCATTACGTTTAGAGAAGAATCCGGAGTGATGGTCTTGGCAGGAATTGCCGCATACGGTGCATACGTTCCGCGGTACCGGTTGGGTTCCGAGACGGCGGGCTGGAATTCGAGGGTGCAGAGGGCGGTGGCGAATTTCGATGAGGACAGCGTGACCATGGCGGTCGCGGCGGGGATCGATTGCCTGACCGACCGCGACCGGGACGCCATCGACGGGATCATATTCGCCAGCACGACGGCTCCGTACGCGGAGAAGCAGTGCGCTGCGATCGTGGCGGCGGCTCTGGATCTCCGGCAGGATATTTTCGCGACCGATGTGTCCAACGTGCTGCGGGCGGGGACCAACGCCATCAAATCGGCGCTGGATGCGGTTGCGGCTGGGAGCGCCAACGAAGTGCTGGTGGTGGTGTCAGACAGCCGGCAAGGTCCGCCTCGAGGTGAAACGGAGCGGGCCGCCGGCGACGGCGCCGCGGCGTTCGTGATCGCTTCGGACGGAGTGATAGCCGAAGCGCGGGGCAGCCATTCCATAACCGACAATATGCTGGACAACTGGCGTTCGCCGGGAGATCCGTTCGTGCGTAGCTGGGAGGATCGGTTTGCGACCGAGGAAGGGATTGAACGAGTGGTTCCGGAAGCCCTGAACGGATATTGCCAGCGCGCCGGCGTCGTGCCCGCAGATGTCGCCAGGGTCGCGTTGTACGCCCCCGACGGCAGACGGCACGCGCGACTGGCGCGGCAGTTGGGATTCTCGGAGGAGCAGACGGAATCGTCCCTGCTTGGAACGGTCGGGAATACCGGCGCGGCGTTTGTTCCGATGCTGCTGGTGAGCGCATTGGAGAGCGCGGCTCCCGGCGATTTGCTCCTGGCCGTCTCGTATGGAGACGGCAGCGACGTTTTGGGTTTTGAGGTGACCGGCGCCATTTCCACTGCTAGCCGCCCGACCATGGGTTTGGCCGGATGGGTCGCGTCCAAGCAAACGCTGGGCAGTTATGAGACCTATGCGCGTTGGCGCGACGTGTGGACGCTGGACGATTCGTCGCGGCGGCCGGCCGCCGCCTCGCCGTCCGTGTCGGCGTTGTGGAGGGAGGAGGACAAGAACGTACGATTGTACGGAGCACGGTGCCGTTCCTGTGGATACGTGCAGTATCCGGCCCAGCGAGTTTGCGTCGAGTGCCGCGCGGTGGACAGTGGCGAGCCGGTGCGCCTGAGCGACAAAGGCGGAGAGCTGTTCACGTATTCCATGGACTACATCGCCGGCGCGGTGGACACCCCGCTTGTGGTGGGAGTGGTTGACTTCGAGGGCGGCGGCAGGGTGCTGTGTATGATGACCGACCGGGAATTGGACGAAGTGAAGGTCGGGATGCCGGTGGAGATGAGCTTCCGAAAATTGCGCGTGGTGAACGGGATTCACAATTATTACTGGAAAGCGATACCGAGGCGAACGCTGGCGGCGGTTGCCGTGGCGGGCTGAGCAGAGGAGCAGGACAATGAGTGGGATACGTGATCGGGTGGCCGTGGTTGGGATGGGTTGCACACGGTTCGGAGAGCGGTGGGACGCCTCGGCGTCGGACCTGATGGTGGAGGCGGCCTACGAAGCATACGAGGACGCCGGACTGGACGGAAGCGATATCCAGGCGGCATGGTTGGGCACCGTGAGCAGTTTTCGGACCGGACAGCCGCTGGCCGAGGCGCTGAAGCTGGATTACATACCGATCACCAGGGTCGAAAACGCGTGCGCCACAGCGACCGACGCATTCCGCAACGCTTGCTACGCCGTCGCTGCGGGAGTTTACGACATCGTGCTGGCGATGGGCGTCGAAAAGTTGAAGGACAGCGGGTTTTCCGGATTGGCGATTGCAGCCGGCCCTGGATCAGATGTCGAACCACCTACGCCGCCTCCGTCGCAGTTCGCGATGGCGGCGACTCGGTACTTCCATCACTACGATATCGACTATGACGACGGCAAGCGCACGCTGGCGCAGATCGCATCCAAGAACCACCACAATGGAACGCTGAATTCCAAAGCCCATTTCCAGCGGGAAGTCAGCGAGGAGCAGATCATCAACGCGCCGATGATCGCCTGGCCTTTGGGTTTGTACGACTGTTGTGGCGTCAGCGATGGAGCGGCGGCGGCAATCATCACGACGCCGGAAATCGCGCGCACTCTGAGGGATGACTACATCCTGGTGAAGGGCCTTGGACTCGCCGTGGGAGCGTTTGGTGTCCTGCGGAATGATTGGGACTTTACCCACTTCCCGGAAACGGTGCGTGCGAGCCAGGCGGCCTACGAGGAGGCTGGGATCTCAGATCCCCGGGCCGAGATCGACATGGCGATGGTGCACGACTGTTTCACCATCACCGAGCTGATCATCATGGAGGACCTGGGGTTCAGCCCGCGGGGGCAGGCGAGCGCCGACGTTGCCGACGGCGCATTCTCGCTGGAGGGTGACCTGCCGGTGAACACCGATGGTGGCCTGAAATGCTTCGGGCATCCCATCGGAGCCAGCGGGATCCGGATGATCTACGAGGTTTACAAGCAGATGCAGGGCAAAGCCGGCGGGCGGCAGTTGCAAAAAGCCGACCTGGGCATCACCCACAATCTGGGCGGGCGCCCCGGGTCGTTCACCTGCTCGGTGGCAGTGTTCGGGCGTCCGGACTAATTGCACCGTGCCGCCGTTTGAAGCGGTGCAACGATTGCAAAGGCCGGGGTCGCGGGAAATGGCCCCGGCTCTCGCATTTAAGGAGCCCAGGAAATGATCGGACCCATCAAGACCGTGGGAATCTACGTTGAAGATCAGGCCAGGTCGATTGAATTCTACGTCGGGATCCTGGGGTTCGAAGTCCGGCGCCGGATGCAAATGGGCGCGGACGCCGAGTGGGTCGAGGTCGCGCCGCCGGGCGCCGAAACATGCCTGGTGATATATCCGCGCGCACTGATGCCGGACTGGAGCGAGCGCAAGGCGTCCCTGGTCTTCTACTGTGCCGATGTACGGGCGACGGTGGATCAACTGAGCGAGCGCGGGGTGAAGGTCGCCATGGAACCGGGAGATTTGCCGTGGGGGACGTTCGCGGCAATCGAAGATCCGGACGGCAACCGGCTGGGGTTGACCGATCAGCAGATGGCGGGCGGCGTGCAGTGATTCCGCCAAGGTTGGGCGCAGTTGATCTGAGGAACGGTTGGCGGCGGCCGACAAGGCGCATTCAGACTGTGGGCGCCTTGGAGATAGCGTAGACGAGGCGCAGGGCGAACGGGGGAGTCGGGCGGGAATCGCGGCCGACGTGTTGACATATTTTTGGAAATCGCCCAAACCCGCACGTCTGAACGAAGGCCATCCTCAGCGTAGCGTTGCTATAAATGTAGCAATGATGGCCGAATCTGCGACAAGCGAGCGGGAACTCGTAAGGATTTCAGGGCGAGGAGCCCTGGTCAACATCCACATCGACGACAGCGTGGCGGTAGAACTGGCATGTCGTACGTTGCGGGACCGGTTGGCGCGCAACCGACACCTGTATGCCGACGGCAAGGTGGTAGTCGACATCGGTCAGCGGGTACTCCGGGACAATGAACAGGAACGAATCCGCAAAGTGATCGAAGCCGAATCGGGGTTGACCATCAAGCAGTTCTGCTGCGACCCGAGTATCCTGGCTCGGGAGAGGGACAGGATCAGCAACCTGATGGACGCGCAGGCCGGCGGGCGTGTCGCGCAAGAAGGTGACGAACCACCGGGACACGGCAGCGAGGACGAATTCTCGTTGGGCGCTTCCGAAGAGATGGGCGGCGGTGATCAGCCTTCCGAGGCAGTGCGCCCCCGCGTACCTGCCGACATCGTCAGGGGCACATGCCGGGCGGGAGAGGTTCTCAAGTTTCCCGGCAACGTGGTCGTGGTAGGCAACGTAAATCCGGGCGCCCAGATAATAGCGCAGGGCGACGTACTGGTCTTTGGAACCCTGAGGGGAACGGTCCACGCTGGCGCGGGAGGAGACTCGACCGCAGTGATCCTTGCCATGTCGTCCATTGCTCCTCAGTTGAGGATCGGTGATTACCTGGCGGAGGAGGACGATGCGCCGCGCGGCGTGGCCGGGCGTCGCCGCGACGAGTCTGAAGGAATGCCCATCATCGCGCGGGTGCACAACCGAGCCGTGCGCGTGTCGCCCTATTTGAAAAACCACTCCATCGACCACGGAGGAAACCCCAATGAGCGGTAAGACCATCGTCATGACTTCCGGAAAAGGAGGCGTGGGCAAGACTACCGCCACGGCAAACGTCGGCACGGCGTTGGCTCTGCGTTCCAACCGGGTGGTGGTTATCGACACGGACATCGGCCTCCGGAACCTGGACGTGGTGATGGGCCTGGAAAATCGCATCGTGTACGACCTTGTCGATGTGGTGGAGGACCGGTGCCGCATAGAACAGGCTTTGATCCGAGACAAGCACGCGGGGGAGTTGTACCTGATCGCGGCGGCGCAAACCAGGGACAAGGACTGCATTACCGCCGAGCAACTGAAAGGGCTGTGCCGGCGATTGGAACTGGATTTTGACTACGTGATTGTGGATTGCCCGGCCGGGATCGAGCAGGGATTCCGCAACGCGATCGCGGCCGCTCAAGAGGCGCTGGTGGTAACAACGCCGGAGGTGTCGGCGATCCGGGACGCCGACCGGGTGATTGGCCTGCTCCATGCCAGCGACATCCACTCAGCCAGGCTCATCATCAACCGCATCAAGCCGGAGATGGTACGGCAGGGAGACATGCTGGATTCGTCGGATGTGCTGGACATGCTGGCGGTGGATGCCATCGGACTGGTGCCCTCGGACGACCGGGTGATCACGTCCACCAATAACGGAACTCCGGTGGTGTACGACAGCCAGTCGCCGTCAGGGCGGGAGTTCGTGCGCATCGGCGCGCGGATAGACGGCGAATACATTCCGATGATTGATCCGGTCGAAGAGCATCCCACTTCAATCATGGACAAGGTGCGGACCCTGATGGGGATCAACCGCAAGGCTTCGGCAAATGTTTAAGCTATTCCGCAAAAACCGAGGACCGCACCACGGCAGTCCCCGTCAGGTGGCGCGCGAGCGAGTGCAATCGGCCATCCGGAGGGACCGGATGGAGGTTTCCGCGCCGCAACTATCGGTATTGCGGGATGAAATGCTGCTCACGATCCGGGAGCAACTGCAGGTGGCGCCGGAGTTCACGGAGTTCCGTTTGCAAAGGGACGGAGACGAC
>JAJDXU010000078.1 GCA_022823105.1 Dehalococcoidia bacterium | reverse complement strand
TGGGGGCGAAATTCACGGTTTTGGCGGGCTTTTGGGGGTATTTGGGGGAGCGGCGTTTGGCGGTGGGGTGTTGGGATGTGGGCATTGTGATGGGTCGCGGGATGGCGGCGGGACAGATTTGAGGCGCCAGATATCCATGGTAAAGACGGGTGAAGAGCTAAGGCAACAGGGAAGTGTCACTGGCGGTGGGAAAGGGCAGAGAGGGGATTGCCTGGAGAATCGAAATACCCTGCCGAAATGTCGCAACGCGGTGCGGCGAGTCTTTCCAGTGTAGTAGGATTGGGCGGCGATCACTGACCAAGGAGTCCCGACACGATGAGCACGAGCACGCCCGTTTACACGTACACCTACGACCACATCCACGTCCGCACCAAGGACCCGGAAGGCATGGCCAATTTCTTCGAGACCATGTTCAACGCCAAGGTGCTGCGCCTGATCCAGAGCGACGGAGCGCCACGGGTTGACCTGGACGTGAACGGTCTGGCGATTTTCATCGCTTCCGTGGCGCCCGAGGAGCACATTGACCTGAGTCCGCGCGATCCTCACCTGGGGTTGGACCACTTCGGGTTCCGGGTGGACGACATCGACGGCGCGGTGGAGGACCTGCGGAGCAAGGGAGCGGAGATCTACACGGAGCCGCGCACGATACGGCCCGGGGTTCGCATCGCGTTCGTTCGGGGGCCGGATGACGTGCGGATCGAGCTGCTGCAACGGGACGGCTCGGGCCTGATGGAGCAGTAGCGCTCGCTCCAGGGCTGCTCGGGTGGCGACGGGCTACCGGGTCCGGGTTACCGGCGGCGGAACCAGGTCCACAGGGCCAGGGCGCACAGCAGCACGCCGATCAGGACCAGCAACCAACCGACGCCCTTGATGAGCAGGACCGCCAGGGGCGTCAGCAGGAATACACCGAGGAAGAATAATGCGAGGCCGCAACCCAGCGCGCCTGGGGCTCCCACGGCCTGAAACATGAACGGGCCACCGCCACGCATGGCCTACTTACTCGGCCAGGGTGTAGGTGGATTCCTGTTCGCGGATGCGGCCCTCCACCCGCAGCTTTTCGAGGTGGGTGCGCACGTTGCGACCGGCGGCGTCGCGCAGGGACGTGCGCAGGTTCCTCGGGTACACGGCGCCGACGATTTCGCCCACGGTGGTCGCGCCGCCGGCCAAGGCGGCGATCACCTGATCCTCGCGGCCCTGGCGGTGAGCGATCTGCTGCTGGATGCGCTGCTCGCCGCGCACGATGGTGTTGCCGTGGCCGGGGCAGACCACCACGGGACGGGTCCGGGCCATGCGGCTTAGCGAGTTCATGTACTGCTTCAGGTTGCGCACGCTGGACGACGAGTTGCCGAGAAGGTTGTCGCCGCTGAACAGGACGCGGTCGGGTCGGAGAAAATAGCAGACGTGATCTTCCTCGTGGCCCGGGGTGAACAGAGGGCGGAGCGTGACGCCGGCGCCGGTCTGGATGACCTCGCGGGCCGAGAGGGCGGAGACGGAGTTGCCTCCCAGGATGTGCTGCAGCCGGGGAGCGAGTTTGGGATGGCAGCGCACCGGGCAGGCGAAGGCTTCCTGGAGCCGGTCGAGGCCGCCGATATGGTCGCCGTGGCCGTGGGTGATGAGAATGGCGTCGATGGCGGGGTTGCCCAGTTCCTCCCAGTATTCCAGGATTTGATGACGCCAGTGCCGGTAGGGCTCGCCGGAGTCGATCATCACCATCCGGTCGGCGGGGTCGCCGACGAAATAGATCTGGGTGCCGCCCGGGTGCATCGCGCCGTAGGTGTTGGGGTCCTCCGCGATGTGGGTGCTATACACGTGATCGGTGATCTGCATGGCGCAACTCGCTGTGGTGGGCGGTCCAATCGGGCCGAAACGCGGCCGCCTACCAGTCTTTGCTGCTGATGTATCGGAAGGCGGCGATGGCCGCGGTCGCGCCGTCGCCGGCGGATGCGACCAACTGGGCGGCGGACTGCTGGCGGATGTCGCCGGCCGCGAACAGGCCCGGCTGGGGCGTGTCCATGGACAGGCCGACGGGGATGTGCCCGGCGTTGTCGAGAGGCACGAGATCGGCGACGGACGCTGAGTTGGGGTTGAGCCCGATATAGATGAACAGGCCGCTGAGAGGTTCCACGGTTTCGCCGTCGGCAATCCGGATTCGCACGCCGGTGACGGTATCCTCGCCGACGATTTCCGCGACCTCGGTGTTGTAGCGGACGTCGATCTTGGGATTCGAGGCGATGCGATCCTGGAGAACCTGCTGGGCGTCCAGGGAGTCGCCGCGCACGAACAGGATTACCCGGTCGGTGTACTCGGTGAGCGTGAGGGCTTCGTCGGCCGCGGAGTCGCCGCCGCCGACCACGGCGACGGTCTGTCCCATGTAGAGCGGGCCGTCGCAGGTGGCGCAGTGGGATACGCCGCGTCCCTCGAACTCTTCCTCACCGGGTATGCCCAGTGATCGAAGGGATGAACCGGCCGCCATGATGACGGCTTTGCCCAGATAGGAGCCGCCCATGTCTCCGGTGACGCGCAGGTGGTCACCGTCGACGGATATGCCGGTAACGGTGTCCATCAGGACCTCCACGCCGGCATTCATGGCCTGTTCTTGGGTTGCAGGGCCCAGTTCGTAGCCGGCGATGCCCTGGGGGAAGCCGGGGAAATTCTCGATCTTTTCGAGATTGATGATCTGAGCGCCGGCCATCATCTGCTCAACGATGGCGGTGTTGAGGCCGTAACGGGAGGCGTAGATGCCGGCGGTGAGGCCGGCCATGCCACCGCCGATGATGAGGACGTCGAATTCTTGATCGGGCACCGGGATTACCTCACTGTCAGTTGGGGAGTCGATTGATTTCGCCAAGGAAATGCCCGGTGATTGTACCATCGCCGGTGGCTACGGGTCGGAATCGCGCGCTGCGGCGGTTCGGGTCGGCGCCGTCAACATGGAGCGGACCTCGAGGGCCGTCGGGATTTCAGGCACGTCCGCGGCGGCTTCCAGGGACGCGACGGTGGCGTCCACGCGCTGGCGGGCCAATTGGCAGTAGTCCTCGGAAAGGTCGATGCCGATGTATTGCCGGCCCTCCAGCAGGGCGGCGACGGCGGTGGTGCCGCTGCCGATGAACGGATCCAGAACGACCTGCGCTGTGGTGGCGGCGATGGCGCGGCGGGCCAAATCCACGGGGAAGGACGCGGGGTGAGGGTTGCCGCGGTCCTGGCGAATCTGCCAGACGTCGCCAACGCCGCCGGCCTTGGGAGCGAGCCGGAATCCAGGTTTGGCGATGAGATAGACGACCTCGTAGGTGGGGAGGAAGTATCCCGGGTTGTGATTGAATCCGCCGGAACGCTGCCAGATGATGATCTGGCGAACGGGGAACCCGTCGACGATGTCGGTACGGTCCTGCAGCAATCCCTTTTGCACGCGCCACTTGTGGTTGTAGAAGATGGCGCCATCGGGTGAGAGCACGCGCATCATTTCGCTGAGGCACTCGCGTTGCCACTGAACATAATCGTCATGGGGCATGGAGTCGGCGTGGGTGGCGTAACCCTGCATGAGGGCCGCGCGGGACCACTTGCCGCCGTTGCCGTTTTTCATCCCGTTGCCGCTGCTGTTGAGCAGGTTGTAGGGAGGCGACGTCACGACCAGATCCGCGGTCGCGTCGGGCATTTGAGCCAATAGCGTGAGGCAGTCGCCGTGGTGGATGTGGTTGAGCCAGGTCCGCATGTATTGGTCGGATTTCTAAAATGATGCCAAAGTGGCGCCTTTATTGAACCGCAAAGCGCCACTTCGCCGCCTAGCGATGCGCCGGCGACTTTCGCCTAATCCGCCATTGCACGCGGCCGGCGAGCCGCCTACAATGGCGGCGGCAACGCCATTTCCATCCCATTGTCCGGATTCCGGTTGTCCGGATTCCGGTTCCGGACCTCAACAGGAGGCGCAAGCATGCCAATCGAGAAGTTTTCTGACGCCCTGGACGCGATCATCGACACCGACGCTCCCATCGAAGAACACGGATCGGGCTTCGGCGGCGCGGAAGGGCCCGCCGAGGGTCCTCTGTGGTGGAGCGACGGCGGTTATCTGCTGTTCAGCGACATTCACAACAACCGCCGGATGCGGTTCACGCCCGGTTCCGGCGTGACGGTGGAGGCCGAACCGGTGAACCGTCACAACGGCCTGACGCGGGACCAGCAGGGACGGCTCATTGCCGCGGAGCACGACGGACGTCGCGTGAGCAGGCTGGAACACGACGGGTCGACCACGGTGCTGGCCAACCAGTTCCAGGGGCGGCAGCTGAACCGTCCCAACGACGTGGTGGTGAAGTCCGACGGCAGCATCTATTTCACCGACCCCTGGACATTCCGGCGGCCACGCGAACAGTGGGAGCAGACCATTTCGGGCGTGTTCCGGCTGTCGGCTGACCTGGGTATGCTGACGCTCCTGGTGAGCGACTTCGTGGTACCCAACGGGCTGGCATTCTCGCCGGACGAATCGGTGCTCTACATCAACGACTCGCGCCGGGGGATCATCCGGGCGTTTGACGTGCAGGACGACGGTTCGCTGGCCCTGGCATCGGACCGGCTGTTCGCCGACATGCGCGGGGAGCGCGAGGGCGTGCCCGACGGCATGAAGGTGGACGTCGAGGGCAACGTTTACTGCGGCGGAGCCGGCGGACTGCACATAATGAACGCGGGCGGCGAGACGCTTGGCATCGTGGTGCACGGGCAGCCGGCCACCACCAACCTGTGCTTCGGCGGGGACGACTGGAAGACGCTTTACTTCACCAGCCGAAACACGGTGGGCAGCGTGCCGATTAAGATTGCCGGCACGCCCGTGCCGGTGAAATAGTCTGCGAGCGTCCAATTGGGAGCGGCCGGCGGCTCTGCGCCGGCCGCTCCCGGTTCGGGTGATAAAATGCGGAATGGTTGAGGTTCTCACATACGCCGATCGTCGTGGTCGGGAGCCTTTTTACCTCTGGCTGTCGGATCTTGACCCTCCGGTACAACACAGAATCAATCGGGTTGTAGCTCGAATGGAGCTGGGAAATCTTGGCGACGTGCGAAGTGTAGGGGAAGGCGTAATAGAGAGACGGATAAATTTGGGCCCCGGTTATCGAATATATTTCGCATGGGATGGGCCAACGCTGATAATATTGCTGGGAGGCGGAGACAAGAGCGACCAGCGCGGCGACATTCTGGTTGCGCAAGAACGTTGGCTTGACTACAAAAACCGTGCGGGCTGAGGTGAGAGACCATGGCACGAGCCGTTGACTGGAAAATTGGAGCACGCCGCTTGATAAGTGAAAGCCCTGAGTTGTACGCAGAGACAATCAAAGGTGTCCACGAACTCATGGCTACGGGCGGCGAAGAGGACCGTCAAGTTGCGTATGCTATCGCCCGGGGCTTGTTGGAACTGGAATTCGATTCCGACGCCGACCTGCTCTCCCAACTTGCCGCAGCCGTTCCGGCCTGATACCCGACTAACGCAAAGAGAAACGAAGGAGGAAGAACCATGCGCGTAGTACGAATAGCCAATGTGGAACATGTGCCGTTGGGACCCGCGGAGCCGGTGCCCGGTTGGACGGGCGGCGAGGTACACCGGACTCGCCAACCCATAATCCCCGAGGGCGAGAGCGACTTTTTCAATGCCAGCGTGGTCAACTTTCAGACGGGCGCTCAGACGGGCTGGCACCGGCACAGCAGCGACCAGATCCTGGTGATCACGGTGGGCAACGGCATCGTCGCCACGGAGACCGAGGAGCACCACGTGGGCGTGGGGGACGTGGTACAGGTGAAGGCGGGCGAGAATCACTGGCACGGCGCCACCGCCGACGGCTACATGGGCCACATCACCATCACCATGAAGGACAGCACGGCCAGTCGCTGAATTCATATACCCAAAGGTTGAACGCCGGGGGCAGGTTTCAAACCTGCCCCTAGCGATAAGAGAGGAGCACGGCAACAAAGGAGCACGGATATGGACCTGATCGACGAGATCCTCGACAACGTGAAGACGATCGCCGTGGTGGGGCTGTCGGACAACCCGGCGCGGGACAGCCACGGGGTTTCGGCCTACATGCAGTCCCAGGGTTACCGGATCATTCCGGTCAATCCCGCATTGAACGGATCCGAGGTGCTTGGGGAACAGTCCTACGCAGACCTGTCCGCGGCTTCGGCGGCAGCGCAGGCGGAGGGCGTCGATATTGACCTGGTGGACGTTTTCCGACGGAGCGAGTTTGCCGGGGCCGTGTCCGATGACGCGATTGCCATCGGGGCGCGGTACGTGTGGATGCAGGACGGGGTGGTGGACGAAGCGGCGGCGGAACGGGCGCGAGACGCGGGACTGGGCGTGGTGATGGATGACTGCATACTGAGGCAGCACAAGCGGCGGCGGGGATAGCCGGGCGGTGCGGCCGCTTTGATATGCCGCGTGATTTGATCAGTGCGACGGCCTCGCTGGACTCCGCGATCGCCGATATGGCGGCGTGTGAATTTGACCGCCTTACGAATGGCCTGAGTGTTGACGAGAAAGCGAGGCGGGTTTCAAGCGCGCTGGACTCGCTGCACGGATCGATACGCCGGCTGGAGATGCCGGCGTATGCGGAGGAGTTGTTGGCGCTGTTTTACAGCGTCTGGTACCAGCCGTTCCAGATAAACGCCGCGTATTCGCTGCTGAGCCGGTTGCTTGCCGAGCGCCGACACCGGTTGAATCAGGACGGCAGCCTGGACATTGTGGATTTCGGCAGCGGCGCGTTGGCGGCGGAAATTGGCCTGGCGCTGGCGGTGGCCGATCAGGTCTCGCGTGGGATCGCGCCATGCAAAACGCAAGTATTCCTCGTTGAACCGTCCGATGCCATGACCCGCACCGGGTTCGAGGTTTGGGAGCGGTTCATGGTCGCCAATGGATGGGAGGTGGCGGTGGATGTGGCCTCATGGTCCACCACTGGGCGCCTGGGCGCCGCTACCATCAGCGTGGAGCGCATCCACACCCCCTGGAGCTTTGAGGCGCAAACCGGAGCCTACCGTTGGCTGGTGGCCATGCACGCGTTCTATGCCGAACAGCAGGAGGCCATCAAACGCGACCTGTCGGATATCGAGGGGAAATTCGGGCCGGACCTCGGGTTGTTCACTTTTCACAGGGAGAGCGAGGGCGGCGTCAACTACGTTTCACGGTTTGCCCGCGAAGGCGATCAGGCGCCCATATCGCCGCTCATGATGTCGGGCGCGGTGGTCCGCGTTAACCGGTGGCGACGTGCGGTGGCCGACACGTTGGGGCTGCAGGACGACGTCCGCTTGACCCGCCCCACAGAGTGGGATCCCGAGCGTGGATTGCGCGACAACCGGGCAATTCTGTTTCGACGGGAGTGACGGCGACGGATTCCGTATTGCGCAGGGCATTCCGGGCTCCAGGCATGCGGCGCTTCCTTGACACTCGGACGGCCCGGCGAGTAGTATTCGGGTACTAGCCGGCGGTTGCCGTCCGGCCACAATGTTACGCGGGTTTCTTTACGGTATCCGCAATCCATGGCACGGTTTTGTACGCGAAACCGTTACGAACGACTCAGGAGGTAACGGCAATGCCCACCAACCAGGAAATCGCCCAGATGGCGCACTTGATGCGTCGGGCCGGCTTCGGCGCCACGTATGCCGAGCTGGAAGAACGAGCCGCGAGGGGCTATGAGGCTACCGTTGAGGAACTGCTGGACCCGATCGCCCAGCCGGACCTGGAAATGGACATCCTCGAACGCTATTTCGTGGACTGGAAGGAGATGAACGCCCTGGAAGTGAACCAGGCGTATCTCACCTACCGGATGATCAATACCAAGCGCCCCCTGCAGGAAAAGATGGCGCTGTTCTGGCACGGGATTCTCTGCACCGGCAACTCCAAGTGCGAGCATGGCCGGCAGATCCAGTTGCAGCTCGACATGTTCCGCGAGCTGGGCATGGGTAGCTTTGACGAACTGCTGAAGGGCCTGGCCCGCGACCCGGCCATGGTGTTCTATCTGGACAATTGCATGAGCCACAAGGGGGCCATCAACGAGAACTGGGGCCGTGAGCTACTTGAACTGTTCTCGATGGGCGTTGGCATGGACGGCGAGGCCAACTACTCCGAGGACGACGTGAAGGAAGCGGCCCGTGCCTTCACCGGCTGGACCATCACCAACGCCATCCCGCGCTATCCGTACGGCCGGTACGAGTCGGCGTTCATCTACAACCCGTACGACCACGACGAGGAGAACAAGACGTTCCTGGGCGAGACGGGCAACTGGAACGGCGACGACATCGTTGAGATCATCTGTCGCCAGCAGTCGGCTGCCCGCTTCGTTTCCCGCCACCTGTACAACTTCTTCGTGGCGGACGAGGTGCAGGTGCCGGCGTGGCAGAACACCCCGCCGCGTGATCCGGAAGCCATCGCGTTGCTGGAGCAGACCTACTTTGACTCCGGCTACGACCTGACCGCGATGCTGCGGGTGATGTTCAACTCCGACTTCTTCAAGAACGCGACGTTCGAGAAGGTCAAGAGCCCGACGGAAGTGGTGATCGGCACGATGCGGCTGGTGCAGGACTTCACGTCGCCGAAGCTGGGGCTGCAGCCGCTGGCCAACACCATCCGCTACATGGGCCAGGATCTGATGAACCCGCCCACGGTGGAAGGCTGGCACACCGGCGCAGAGTGGATCGACTCCGGCACGCTGGTGGAGCGGATCAACTTCGCGGCGGACCAGGTCGGCAACACCACGCTGCCGGGCATCAGGGAAATCGTCTCGCGGCTGGACAGTGAGCAGATCACCAGCCCGGACGCCATCGTTGACCGGTGCCTGGAGATGGTGGGCGCTTATGAGCTGGCACCCGAAACCAGGGACCAGCTGATCGCGTACACCAGCAACAGCGGAACCGTCGCTCCGGGCAGCGCGGAATACTCCGAGGCGATCGCGCAGACGCTGCAGCTCATCGTGAGCACGCAGGAGTACCAGTTCGCCTAGCCGGAAACTGGAAACACAGACCAAGCCGGGGCGCTTCGCCGGCGACCCCGGCATCTCCACCGATTCAGCAAGGAGATAGAAAATGACCGCAACCAAGAAAGACCCGGTGCTGGTCGTCCTCCAGCTTTCCGGCGGCAATGACGCACTGAACACGCTGGTGCCGCACGGCGATCCCCTGTATTACGACAACCGGCCGGCCGTGCGCGTTCCCGAGGGCCAGGCCCTGGACCTGGACGGCTACGCGGGGCTCAACCCCAACATGGGCCCGTTGAAGAGGTTCTACGATGAGGGCAAGATGGCCGTCATCCAGGGTGTGGGCTACCCCAACCCGAACCGCAGCCACTTCCGCAGCATGGACATCTG
>JAJDXU010000328.1 GCA_022823105.1 Dehalococcoidia bacterium | reverse complement strand
GATGTCTAGCAGACACCCTTCATCTATTACGTCAGCGTCGGCCCCTCCTATCCAATCACTCGCGATTCCGAATGTCGGACCGAATTTGGGGCTAGACAGATTTAGGTTCTCACCTGCTATCTGTATTAACACCTGAAGATCTGCAATTAACTTCCCCAGTAACTCGTCCCCGCCTGATGCAAGCGCGTCCCAAGTTTCCTTCCCTCTTCCGCTTCTGAACTCTATGTCCGCTACCGCTGCGTATATGCTTCGCCCATTAATATCTTCGTGATTCAACCCCTCTTCCACTGCTGCGTATTTCGTTGGAGTCATCGACCCGTCAAACACTTTTGGTGCAACCTGCTCCAACGAATACGCGAGTGATTGAGCTCCAACCTTCGTAACGTCATCTGCATAATCGGGTTCGTACTCGTAACGCAGTCTACGGTCGAAGGCAGTCCCCATGAAAGACTCCCATCCTTTAGGAGCCTCTGTGAGGAGGTCGCCAGTTGGTAGGTTCAGGGAGCGTACGTAGCTTGCCAACTGTGGGAATGCACCCTTAATGAAGTAATGGGCACAGCCTCCCGGAGCCAGTTCGCCAGTTAGAGACCACCGTTGCCGGTATGTAAACCTGCATTCATGCGGAGGACACTGGCGGCATGGGTTGGCTTTCAGCAAGGGATTAGCCCTGGGCATATAGGGTACTTCTGCTTTCGTGCGCCTGTTCTCAAGTCTTACGGCGAATTCTTGCACGTTAGTGCGGTGGGTGCTTGGTTGGAAGGAAAAGCCCCCAACTCAATCCGAGCTAAGGGCTTTCCTTACTTAGATATCCCTTACCGCCCTTCCTTTATGAACTCCGCCACGCGCTCGCCAATCGTCATCGACGTGACGTTGGTGTTGGCCCGGATGCAGTCGGGCATCATGCTGGCGTCGGCCACCCGCAGGTTGGTGACGCCCTTAACGCGCCCGAACTGGTCCACCACCGCCATCGGGTCGCTGTCCGGCCCCATCTTGCAGGTGCCGGAGATGTGCTGCGACGTGGTCACCTCGCGGGCGATCCAGGCGTCCAGAGCGTCGTCGCTCTCCAGCGCGTCGGCCGGCGGCTCGATGCACTCCTGGATCAGCGTCTGGAACTCGGGATGATCGGCCAGCTGCATGCAAAGGCGCACCGAGTCCCGCAACCGCACCCGGTCGGATTCCTCCTGCAGATAGTTGTAGTCCAGGAAGGGCTGCTGGGCAGGATCCGTCGACTGCAATCGCATTTGTCCAGCGCCCGCCGCCAACTGGATGCCCGTGCTCATGCGGATGCCCAGCGGCACCATGCGGTCGCCGCCACGGTTGATCCTCTCGGTGGCGAACGACTGCATGCTGATCTTCATGTCGTTGCGCAGGTCCGACCCGTCCGCGGTGTAGCGCAGGCACAGCTGCGAGCGCGGCGCCAGGCCGTCCAGCTCAACCTCCGGCTTGGTGCGCCATGTGCACCACACCGTGGGATGGTCTCGCAGGTTCTGGCCCACGCCCGGCGAGTCGTGGACCACGGGGATCCCCATCTCGCGCAGGTGGTCGGCCGGCCCGATGCCCGACAGCATCAGGATGTGCGGCGACCCGATGGCCCCGCTGCTCAGGATGATCTCCTCGGCCTCGGCGGTGAACACCTCGCCGCCCGACTCCAACTGCACGCCGGTGGCCTGGTTGCCGTCGAACAGGATCCGCTGCACGTGGCAGTTGGCCTTGATCGTCAGGTTCAACCGGTGCCGCGACTCCGCCAGGTACCCCAGGTTGGTGCTCATGCGGATGCCGTTGGGGTTGTTGAACGGCGTCGGCCCCACTCCGTAGGAATCGGGATGGTTGTGGTCCCACGTCTCGGGGAACCCGGCGGCCACGCACGCGGCGCTGAAGGCGTTCTGCGCCGGCAGCCACGACTCGCGGGCGAACCGGTGCATCACGATGGGCCCGTCGCCGCCGTGGAAGTCGTCGTTGCCATAGTCGGTGTCCGTCTCGATGCGGCGGAAGATCGGCAGCAGCTTGGTGTACGACCACTCGTCGTTGCCCACGGCCGCCCAGCCGTCGTAGTCCTCCGGCACGCCGCGCAGGAACACCTGCCCGTTGATGGCGCTGGACCCGCCGGTCACCTTGCCGCGCGGCACCATCATCTCCGGCGACGTGTCCGTGCCCCTGCCCACGAACTGCCAGTTGTGGTCGCTGACCATGATGTCAATCTCGGTGTTGTAGCCGAACTTGACCTCTTCCGGCAGGTGCTCGAACTCCGGATAGTCCGGCCCCGCCTCGATCAGCAACACGTGCTTGCTGTGGTCCTCGGTCAACCGGCTGGCGATAATCGACCCCGCCGACCCGGCTCCAATCACGATATAGTCATACTTCATAACTGACCTGCTCCTTTCACCGCCACGATCGCCGCACTCCGCAGCCCTCATCGCGGCAGCATATCGAGTTCCGCCGCCATCATATACACGGCAACCAGCCCGTGCAACCGCAACCGCCAACGTGTCAGGGCTATCGCACATGAACGGTTTAGTATCGTCATACCGGCGAAAGCCGGTATCCATTGACCGAAGTCGGCTGTTTCCATGGGAATATCAAGCCATTCACAGGTTCTGGACTCCGGCT
>JAJDXU010000428.1 GCA_022823105.1 Dehalococcoidia bacterium | reverse complement strand
CTGCGCGTTTGGTACCGTACTGACCTGTCCAGTAACGTAGCCTACTGTAGGTTTGTCCCACAATTGTCCCACATTGGGACGGGTCAGCGAGCGATCCAAGGGGTTTTTGTACTCAGTTTGAACTCAAATTCCGCTACGATCAAAAAGTGGTGCCGAGGGGCGGATTCGAACCACCGACACCGGCATTTTCAGTGCCGTGCTCTACCGGGCTGAGCTACCTCGGCTTATGTACCATCAATGATATGCACCTTGCCGAACGGTGTCAATCGTATGTTTTCAGCGCCTTGGGGGTAGGCCAATCCGTAGGGAAAGGCGGGCCGGGTCGTCTGTCATCGGGTGAGCTGGCCCCACGGCTTGACAGCACCGTCTCGCAGCAGGACACCTCTCCCGGAACCGGAACCACCGGACGCCTCCGTCCTCCACGAGTTGCTGTACGGCGTGATCGTTCTCGAGGCTCGCGACCACAGGCACGGCGGTCATACCCGTGAACCGGCTGATGAGTTCGGCGTTCCGGACGGCCCGCCGGGTGTCGCGTTCGTCGGCGATGTAGGACCCCTCGACGGCCATGAACAGTTGGTTCCGTCCCGGTCCTGAACCTTCGCAACCAGGTCGGCCACGCAGAAGCTGCGCCGGACGCCGGCCGGAATGTCATTTTTGGGTCGGATCGGTGTCGTTTGCGACGAACTTCTGCCGAGGCCACGCCGGGGACGTGCCGAGGTGCTAGAATTCCGGTGTTCCGGCCCTGGCCCAACCTGCGCCGAAGTATTCAAACAGAACGGAAAGGAGTGAGCAGTGCCTTACGCCAACATAGACGGAGTCAACCTGTATTACGAGGAGTATGGCGCCGGCCCCACGGTCATGCTGACACCAGGCGGACGGGTGGATCACAACGGCCTGCGTCCCATGGCTGCCCTGCTGTCGACCCACTGCCGCGTCATCATCCACGACCGCCGCAACTGCGGCAGGTCCGACGTGGTGATCGGCGGCGAGCTTTCCGAGCAGCACCTTTGGGCAGAGGAAATGGCGGCTCTGCTGAACCACCTGGACGCCGCCCCGGCCTACCTGGCCGGAGGGTCCGCCGGTTCGCGCACCTCCCTGACGGTGGCGGTGCGGCACCCGGAGGTGGTCAAGGGTGTATTCATCTGGGAGGTCTCCGGCGGGCCCAGGAGCGCCGAGCTGATGTCCCCCGGCTACTACGGGCAATACATCGAGGCCGCCGAGCGTGGCGGGATGGCCGCCGTGGCCGCCACCGAGTTTTTCGAGCAGCGCATCCGTGACAACCCTGACAACAGGGAACGGATCCTCGCGATGGATCCCGGGGAGTTCCGTTCGGTCATGAGCCGATGGCGGGACCAGTTTTCCCAACCCAACCCGGTGGGAGACCTGACCGAGGAGCAGCTAAAGTCCATCACATGCCCGGTGCTGGCCTTCGAGGGCAACACGCCGGACGACGTTCACCACAAGTCTGCGGCGGAGAACGTGAAGCGACTGGTACCTGACGCGGAACTGCTCCCGTCGGCGTGGACCCACGAGGAATGGGCGGTCATCGGTCAGCACGACAACACCTTCCCGGGCATCGCCGCCACCAACCGCTACCACATGAAGTCCACTTTCTACGCCGCCCACCTGCTGGAGTTCATCGCCAGGGTCGAAGCCCTGCAAACTTCAGCCGCGGCCTGACCGCATCCCTTTCAGACCATTACAAACCAAAACGGAGGAACAGGATGGGAACCTTCAGACTCTACTCTGGCGATGACGGCCAGTCCCACATTGAGACCATAGACCTGGACCAGACGCCCGATTGGAAGAGCGCCCGGGATGTCACCACCATCAGCTTCAGTGAATCCCCGGCCGGTCGCTTCTCCGACTGGCACCCGGCGCCGCGCCGCCAGTTTGTCATCATCCTGTCCGGGCAACTTGAAATCGGCCTGGGCGACGGCTCCAAGCACGTCTTCGGCCCGGGCGATGTCCGCCTGGTGGAGGATACCACCGGCCAGGGCCACACCACCGCCACACACGGCGACCAGCCCTGCGTGACCTGCACGATACCCCTCGCCAACCAGTAACCAACGCTGGTCGGGCCGCAGTCTTTTAAGGGGCGACCCTGTCCGCGTGCTAAAGCCCCGTCACGGCTTGGAATTCTACGAGATTCGCACGAGACAATACGAGGTATTTGGATGTCAACTGATCAAACGGCCGACCTGGCGGCGGTAGTGGAAGAACTGCGGGACCGGGTTCGCCACCTGGAGGACATTGAGGCGCTGCGTGCCCTCAAATCCGAATACGCCGCCGCCTGCGACGACAACTATGACCCGGACCGGCTGGCGGCGTTGTTCGTTGAGGATGCCACCTGGGAAAGCCAGGGCATGGGGAAATACGAGGGCAGGGAGGCGATTCGCGAGTTCTTTCGCGGCATCTCCGGACACTTCGTCTTCGCGCTGCATTACGGGCTGAACCCGCAGATCGAAGTGACGGGCGACACCGCTCGGGCCAAATGGTACCTGTTTATGCCGTGCACTGTGGGAGACACCGGCAAGGCCATGTGGCGGGCCGGCCTCGATGAAGAGGAATACGTGCGCGTCGAAGGGAAGTGGATGTACAAGAGCAAGAAGTCCGCTCCCTTCTTCCACACCACCTTCGAGGAGGGTTGGGCAAAGCAGCCGTTCGTCTAGCGAGCGACGACTTCAACCGATGGGCGGCGCCTGGTTCAATCCGGCGATCCGTTCGCACCACTGCGCCGCGCCCAGCACTCTGCCCTCCTGGGCCCACGGCCCCCCGAACTGCACCGCCATGGGCATCCCCAATTCGCTCAGGCCCGTCGGGACCACCACCGTGGGCAGCCCCGCCGCCGTCCACGGCGACTGGAACGCCGCATCACCGGTGGTGTTCAGGTCACGCGGCGCCGGCGCCGGCGATGCCGGCGTCATCACGACATCAACCTTCGCGACCATCTCGCACAGGTCGGCGCGGAATTGCCGCCGCAGTCTCTGCGCCTTCAGGTAAGCCGACGTCGGCATGACCATGCCCATCTCCATGCCGGCGCGGATGCGCGGCCCGTAGTCGCCGGCACGGGAGCGGTGATTGGCCACGTGGACTCCCGCGCACTCGACGTTGGACACGATGCGCTGGGCGCTGTGGATCACGGCGAAGCTGTCGGGCAGCGGGATTTCTTCAATGTCTGCCCCGGCCTCCGCCAGTCGGTTGGCGATTTCCTCGGTGTGCGCCCACATTTCCGGCGTGGCATAGTCCTGGAAGTACTGCCGCACCAACCCGATGCGCGGCGGCCGGTCATGCTCGGCCATCTGCGCGCTGAAGTCGGGCGCCGGTTCGCGCAGGCTACCGGGATCGTTGTCGTCCGCGCCGCTCAGCACGGTCAGCATGAGCGCCGCGTCGGCCACGGTTCGGGTCAGGATGCCTACGTGGTCCAGCGACCAGCTCAGCGGGGCCACCCCGTACCGTGAGATGCGTCCGTAGGTGGCCTTTAGGCCGACGATACCGTTGTAGGCCGCCGGCCGGCAGGTGGACCCGCCGGTCTGCGAGCCGAGGGCGGCCGGCACCATGCGCGCTGCCACCGCCGCCGATGACCCGCTGCTGGAGCCGCCGGGAGTGTGCTCCAGGTTCCACGGGTTGGCGTCGGCGAGGGGTCGGAGGAGGCAAATTCGGTGGTGACCGCCTTGCCGAGGATGATGCCGCCGGCCGCTTTGATTTTGGCCACCGATGTCGCATCGAACTCCGGCATGAAGTCGGCGTACACTTTCGACCCGCAGGCGGTGAGCATGCCCTCGGTATAGAAGATGTCCTTCAGACCCACGGGGACTCCGTGGATTGGGCCGAGCGGGCCGCCCTGTTGGACTTCCGTTTCTCGTTGTCGCGCCGTGGACAGCACCGCGTCGCGGTCGATGGTGACCCAGGCCCGCAGGTCGCCGTCCAGCGCGTCGATGCGCGCCAGCAGCGCCTCGGCCAGCGCCACCGGCGACAGGGTTCCCTCGCGAATCTGGGCGGCGGCGTCTGCCACCGAAAGCTCGTGGAGTTCAGGCATTATTCAACCTCGTGGGTGGCGGCGCCGGCCGAAACGGAGGACCGCTTACCGGCGCAGATCCTGTTATATCGGCTGCAAGTTGTTGCCGGGGGTCTTGTTGCTGAAACCCCATCACGGGGGTACCAAGCCGCAAGATACTCCGCCTGCGCGTGGCCGTCTAGAGCCGGTCGCATCGCATGCGTATTCGCTCACCGTCAAACCGTTGTTTAGGGGAGCATAGCGACGCGGAGATCTCGCGCCGGCGCCAGCGTCTGCCGCCCTGGCGAGACCCCCACGCTGCACTCGCAGAGACGGTCAGGCGTGGCGGCGAGATTGCAATCCCGAATCCGCTGCGTGGCGCAATGACAGATCGGAGATGGTGAGGTCAGTATCCTCGCATGGGGCCTGGTCTCAATGACGAGACACGGGTAATCCGGACTTTCCCGGAGGCTCCCGTTTCTCCCGGTCCACTGTGGGGAAACGATTGGCAGATCCGCAGCGACGGAGTTCAGGTTCAATTTGGCTCGGGGCTGCCGTGTCGGCATCCTCGAGTTGCAACACGCCCCAGGGGTTTCCCAGGGTGGCGGCACGGCGCACAGCTGATTGAATGGCGTTCTCGCCGTTGTGGCCGGTCGGTTCCCCGTGGGCGCTATCCACCATCGACTTTGCCGACAAAATACGCCTGGGCGGCCAGCTGAAATCGAACCGACCCCAAAACCGAAGCGTCCCGCCGGTTGCAAGTCTGGAGCGCATAGGGAACGTAAAAGAGCCTACACCGCCGCACGACGCCAACAGCGCACGGAGCTTGAGACCTGCCGACATCGCAAGGACCTTGTGTCAATGTTCAGGACCTTTGACCCACCATTTTCATGA
>JAJDXU010000135.1 GCA_022823105.1 Dehalococcoidia bacterium | reverse complement strand
TTTCCTTCCATAAGTCTCTGCCTCAACAATGCGACTTGTCGGTCTTTGATCAATCCGGCACCTCCGTGCCGGAGGGTTTTACCCCACCTCAACCGGCAAAAATAGTCGACGTCAGAGGCATTCCTTATTGTCGTTAATCACACATTGGCAAGGATGCGTCGCACCTAACCAGAGGTGAGCCTTACGGCTCTATCACCACCATGTACCACACCCACTACCAGCCCACACCCGTCTACTCATCAGACGGTTTCCCACTGATGCCCTGCCACCCGGCACGGGCGCGCAAACTACTCAAGAATGGCAGCGCCGTACCTCACCACATCCGCGGCATATTCGGCATCCGACTGCTGGACCGCACCCGAGCTCAGTCCAAAGTACAGGACCCAGCCATACGCATTGACCCTGGCTCCGACACCACCGGCATCGCCGTTACCAACGATGATGAGGACGACCAGCGCAGCATACTCGCCGCCGTGGAGATCAAGCACCGGGCCAAGTCCATCAAGGCCACCATGACGAAGCGTCGCCAGCACCGGCGGAGCCGGCTGCGCTACCGGGCACCACGGTTCGATAACCACCGCCGCAAGCCAGGCATCCTGCCACCCTCTGTGGACAGCCTGCGCGTGGACACCATGCGCGTGGTAAATACGATGCTGAAGATGTATCCCATCACAAGCATCAGCATCGAGCAGAACAAGTTCGACCCGCAACTCATGCAGAACCCCAACATCCAAGGCGTGGAGTACCAGCGCGGCACACTTCTGGGTTGGCAGGTTCGGTCCTACATCCTCGACCGCGACCATGGCCGCTGCGTTTACTGCCGGCGCAGGGACGTCAGGCTGGAACTGGACCACGTGCGCCCACGCGCCACTGGATCCAACCGGGTGGACAACCTCGTCGCCTGCTGTCGTGACTGCAACGTCGCCAAAGCCAACCAGCCTATCGAGCAATTTCTAGCTGAACAGCCTGATTTGCTGACAGGCATCCTCCAAAGGCTACAACGCTCCGACCTGGCCCACGCCGCCCACGTCAACGCTGCCCTGCCAGCCATCATGCGTGACCTGTGGCAACTCGGGCTACTGTTGTAAAAATGGTTGACTCTAGTTACAAACTGCCGTCAGCCATTCCTGAGGATCCGCCTAATGCGGACCGCCGCCCCAACTGCACAAGGCGGCTCCGCTTGGGAATCTCACCCAAGAACACCGAACTGGTCCCCGTTCAAGCCACCCCGCGGAGTTGCCCCCGCACGACAGCCTGAACCGGATTGGGTCCACGTCTCCGCTTCCCCAGCCGGTGTTGTGCTGCAAGCACCGGTCTCAGCTGCCCCAAGATCGCACCCCAGTACGCCCACACGTGCTTCACTCGCTTCCTCACGGGTAGGGTGAAGGCGACGTGAACGCCATTGCCGACGGGACATGCCCACCGGCGTGGGATGCGCTCGGAACAGCCGAGCAAACGCCGGGCCAGCACCAGGGCTGCTGCCTGGTGGACGCTGAGCCCGTAGCGTTCCATGAACTTCACCCGGCCGATCACCGAGCTGAAGGCCGGGTTGACGTGATGTACTTCCACTCCCTCACGGTAACCGCGGGAAAGGAAATACGCCTTGATCTTGCCGTAGCTGAAGCTGGACAGCATCCGGCTGTACTTGCGGGATTCGCCCTCAAGCACGGCCTTCTTCTGCCGGAAGTCCAGCTTCTCGATGACGATGGGCTTGCCGGCCTCACGGGCGTACTCCACTACGACCGCTACGACCGCCACCGCGTCGCCGATGATGGCCTCAGCTTGGCGGGACGACTTCCCGTAGGTCACCAGCGGCACGCTGAAGGAGTACACCGGATTGCCCGAGGCGTCGGTCTCGCAAACCGCCAGGTGGTCGGCGTTCAGGTCCGCGCCAATGGCGCCGCGGTCTTTGTGCGTCACCGCCGGCATGTCCATCATCTGGGTAGTAGCGAACACCCGCCAGCCCTTGCGGTCCCGCTTGAACCGGTTGCTGATGGCCTGGCCCAGACTGGTGGCTCGGGCCGCCTTCTCGCCGTGCTCACGTCGGTACCGGGCGTACTCGTCGTTGCTGTCCAGCGCCGCCAGCACCTGCTCGTGTCCGGAGGCGAAGCGCACGCCCTCGATGGTAAGGTACTTGCCATGCCGACCGGCCAAGCAATCCGGCATCCGAAGCCGCAGTGTCAGGGTCCCATCGTCGGCAACGGTGGCAACACATAGCTGGCAGCCACCGGTCTCATCGCGGCTTCCCAGCACGAATAACTCGTCGCTGCGAGCGTCCTGCCAGTCCGCCAGCCATTCCTGATGGTTGGCGTAGCCATTCTCCCCAAGGTGGTGCTGCTTCCGCCACAGGTGCTTCGAACCGAAGCACAGTCGCACTCGACCATCCGCAACATCCCCTTCCAACGCCGCCAGCCTGGATTGCAGGGTCGCCATCCGGCGGCGTTTCTGGTGGACCTGTTGCCACCGGTCATATTCAGCAGCACCGGCAATCTGCCGCTGCGCTCGAGCAATCCGTCGGCCCAGGTATCCAACTGCAGCTTCTGCTGCTCTTTGACCGACGAGATCTTCCCCTCCAGCGACACCCGCACCCCGTTGAGCATCCTCGCCGGTATCCCGTACCGCTTCGGGTACCCGCTCTTCAGCGACGCGGCATTCCTCTTGGCAGCCGCCGCCTCCGCAAACAGCTTCCGCTCCACCCTGCCGTACAACTCGGCGTAGTCTGACAGCGCGGCGTCACCGTTCGGGTCGGTTTTCTGTTTCAAAAACCATTATCCCCGAAGCAGGGAGCACTTTCTTTTCCCATCAGCACGCCGCCACACTCAATCTTTTCGGTGGATTGGGGCTTACGGGCGAGGCCTGATGAGCAGGACCGGCGCGCTCGAGTGGCGTACGATGCGGTCGGCGACGCTGCCCATCACCATCCGGCCCAACCCGCCACGTCCGTGGCTCGCCATCGCCACCAGCGTCGGCTGCAGAGCCGCCTGGTCGATGATGGCCGGCGCGGGGCTGTCGTGGAGAAGATGCAGGGTTTCCACACGGTTGACTTCGGGGCGTTCGGCGGCCAGCCGGCGCCGCACCCCCGCCAGGTAATCGCTCGCCTCCTCCTCGTCTCCGCTCATCAGCTCCTGAATCCATGTCCCCAGGGAATAACCGGCGGCGCTCGCCGGGCCGACCAGGCGACTCCGGTAGTAGTCCCGGGTATGGGAGACCCGCACCAACGTAACGCCCGTGTCCAGGGCCACGGCCAGATCGACCGCAGGCTCCAGGGCCGCCTCGGCCAGATCCGAGCCGTCCAGTGGAACCAGAACGGTGCTCACCTCTGCCGGCGCGGCCTCACCTGTCGTCGCTCGGACGATGAGTAGCGGATTGGGCGCCGTGTGCAGCACCCGGTCGGTCACGCTGCCCAGGGCCCAACGCGCGAACCCGCCCCGCCCGTGGGTCGACATGACGATCAGCGCATCCGGGTCCCGGCTGGCATGGTCGATGATGGCCTGCTCCGGCCAGCCGGGCAGCGACACCGCTGTCAACGGGCATCCGGCCGGCTGGAGGCGCTCCTGGACCTCCGCGAGGTAACGCTCTGACCGACGGCGCTGTTCCGCCAGCATCTGCTCGAGGGCCATCCTGGAACTCCGGTTATGGACCGCCGGCGGCAGCACGTCGTAGGCCTCCACCAGTTCCATCGGGATGGACAATGCCGCGGCCACCAGCAGCCCTTGACCCAGTGCCCGTTCGCCAAGGTCGGAGCCGTCCAGCGGTACTATAACCTTTGAAAACATGGTGGTCTCGATCCGTCCGCATTCATGATACCACCGGCAAACGTTGCCGCGTCCTGTTACCGAACCGTCTCCCCGTCGCGATGGCCGCCGTTGGCGCCCGAGCCTCTGCCGGAAGACCCGGATGTATTCTGGGCCAACCCGTTGCCCGAGTTGACGCGGAACACGTGGGCCTCGGCACGGCGACGGTGCCAGACATGCACACCGCCCTGCCCCAGCAATTGGGCCGGTTCCCCTTCTGGCAGGGCGAACAGGAACTCATTCCAGCCCTACGCGACATCTACGAGAACGCATCCCAGAGTGCCCTGGACGTTTACCTTGGACAAGAACCTGGCGGCGACGCCGAAGCTAATCGGGGCCGAGAATTCGACAAAGCCCTCGAGATCCTCGAAAGAACCTGACGCGAGCGAAGCGTTCATCGCCACATCCACGCAGGCCGGCGTCGTAACGCGTATTATCGCCCTAACCCACAACATGCCTGAGCTAGGCTTTGCGCATTTTTAGAAAAGTAAAAGGGCAGGGTAAGCTGGCCTGACCCAAATCTCACTAAAGGTCCGGCCATGCTCACCCTGCCTGCTGCCATTGTATCCGTTCTCTTTCCCTTCGCAACGCTGTTGACCAACCCGACCTGGCGGAAGGCCCAGCTCCTGCTGGTGGGCACGATCCTGACCACGGTGCGTTGCCCCGTGGCGGCGGCGCTTCGCGTCATGGGCCGCAGCGACCAAGACGACTATTCCCGCTACCACGAGGTGCTCAACCGAGCGGTGTGGTCGTCCCGTGGGGTGGCCCGCGTCCTGCTGGTGCTTTTGCTCCAACATCTGGATCGGGGCGACGGGCCCTTGGTCTTCGGCATCGACGAAACCCTGGAACGGCGTCGCGGTGCCAAGATCAGGGCTCGGGGAATTTACCGGGACGCGGTGCGTTCCAGCCGCCATCAATTGGTCAAGGCCAGTGGCCTGCGCTGTATCTCCCTGGTGTGGCTGGGACAGGTGCCCTGGGCGGGACGCCACTGGGCATTGCCAGTGCTAACCGTGCTGGCGCCTTCCTCGCGCTACTACCAGCAGCAGGGACGCCGGCACAAGAAGATCGCTGATTGGGCTCGACAGATGGTCATGCAGCTACGTCGCTGGCTGCCCCATCGCCCTCTGGTCCTGGTGGGAGACAATGGCTACGCTGTCCTTGATCTGCTCCACTGCTGCCAGTCCCTGCGTCGGCCGGTTACCCTGATTGCCAGACTGCGCCTGGACGCCGCCCTCTACGCCCCAGCGCCGCCACGGCCGTCGGGTCAGAAAGGCCGGTCTGCCCTGAAAGGCCCCCGGCGACCCTCCCTGAAAACACTGCTTGACCAGGCCGATGTCGTCTGGATCAATGCCGAAGTGTCCTGGTACGACGGCACCACACGCATCGTCGAACTCACCTCTCAAACCGCCGTCTGGTACAGCTCGGGCAAACCGCCCGTCCTCATCCGCTGGGTGCTGGTGCGAGACCCAGAAGGCACCTTCGATCCCTAGGCCCTCCTCTGCACCGACCCGTCGGCGGACGCGACCCAGATCCTGGAATGGTTTGTCCTCCGTTGGCAACCGGAGGTCACCTTATCAGGAAGCGCGGACTCACCTGGGCATGGAGACCCAACGCCAGTGGTCCGACCTGGCCATCGCCCGCACCACGCCGGCTCTGCTGGGTCTCTTCTCCTGGACCACCCTGGCCGCCCACGCCTTGCAAAAACAACATCCCATGACCCCGCGCACTGCGGCTTGGTACAACAAGCCGTCACCGACTTTCGTGGACGCCATCGCCCTGGTGCGTCGGCACCTGTGGCTGGCGTCGGAAGATTTCTCACTGTCGGCTGGAAACTCCGACACGCAAGAATTCCCCGTCGCTCTGTACCACCGAATGGTGGACTCCCTCGCTTACGCCGCTTGAAATTCGGAAAGCGCAGCTTGGCTGGGCCTCGGAAAATAATCTGCGGGGCGAGCCCCAAGTAGTGCGCGAATGCCGCCGAGCAACTCCGACTACCGGCGCGTCATCTCGGCCAACACCGCCACCACCTGAGCATTACCGTCCTGTACGCCAGTCGCTTCCTGGCTGCAGCCAGCCGACTGCGGGGGGATCAAAGTCGCGTTCGGCGCTACGCCAATTGAGTTTTCGCCGCGCAACCGCTCTCGGGCGGCGGCTGTCCGCGTACCAGCCTTGTACACCTTTGGGCAACATGGCGAGACTTGCCCAAGCCACCCTTCCTAACGGTCTGGACTCCCGCCGGGCCTCAAGAAGGCTGAGGAGCGTGGCAACAACGCTCCTAGCCTCAGCAAACGGCGCGTCAGATTCCGTAGAACCGTCCCAGCACTTCCGGAAGCACCTTGGACGCGGTTTCCAGGCCAACTTCCCATGCACCAGTGGAAGCCTTTCCCAGCATGTTGCCGACCCACGCTCCTACTTTGGGGCCGTAATTGCCGTCAGGGAGGGCCTCTGGCTCAGAGGAAACTGCATCCTGCAGTTCTTTGAGGTCATCTTCACCCACGCCCTGTTCGCGCAGGTACGCCAACAGCGCACCGGTATCGCCCTGGTCAACCATGATGACTTGCTGGTTCACCTGCTCCCCGGTGGCAATGACGTTGTGGCCTCCGTAGATATGGTAGTTGACCAACCTCCCAACGGCTTCCGGACTGGCGTTCGTTTCCGACGTGCTGTCGCTGCTTTGTAAATCCAGCAGGAAGTCGAAGAGCCTGTTTCTCACCTGCTCGAGGATTGTCGGGTACACGGACTCCTCAATCGGCTGGTACGCCTTGGTGAGGAACAGGCCGCCTTTCAGTGCCGTCGCTTCCTGGGCCAACAGGACCAACTCCGCCGGCCACAACCTCTCATCATCCTTAGCTCCGTGGGCCTGCAGCGCTCCTACGCCATCGAGCATGACCAGGTCCTGGGCAAACTCCTTCACTTCCTCAGGCAAGTCATCTGTCGCGATGAGCAGGCCGTTGGCTTCCGCCTCGTTGGGGCCGGCGAAATTACCGTAGTTGGAGGTGGGGAATCGGCGGTATTCGGGTACCCTGCTGAGATCCGCGTAACCGTAGAGTTCCGAGTTGATCCAATCGTCGAGTTCCGGGGAATGCAGGCCGTTCGTCAGCGCTTTCGCCCTCCTGAGAGTGCTGGTGAGATCCACGTCATGCTGGGTCAGTTCATTGATAAAATCCTGAAGCGCATCCATCCGAGCCTCCTGTCCAAACGCCGGGTGTTTGGGATGAAGTTGGGGTCATCATGGAGTTCCGCACTGCACGGGTCGTGCCGGTTTCTAATCATGTTCCGGTAGCGGTTCCTGATTGTATCGTTTTTCACCTGTGTTTGGCCATGCTGTTATGTCGAAATCATTCACTGCCATCCCAAAATCGTATCAATCGACGAATTTGCGTATGAAGACCGCACATGCCGAATGTTTTGTGCAGTATTGTCCTTTGCCGTTATTCGGAATCTGATGAAATCTGATACTCCAAGCTTGCTGGAGCCCAGACTTCAGGGGCAGATCCGTTTGACGCTTCACCGACCACTGCCGGCATAGCCGGTCTTACACGGTCTCCACGTCCTGACACCGGGGAGCTCAAACCCGGCCACTGTTCAAGATTCATTGCTGCGTTGGCATCGCGGTCGTTCAGTACTCCGCAGCCCCCGCACCTCCACTCCCGCTCGGAGAGCCTCAGGTAGTCGTTCTTCCACCCCCAGTGAGCGCACAGCTTCGACGACGCAAACCACCGATCCGCTTTCACGTATCCGCTCCGTACCACAGGCACTTGTACTCCAGCTTGCTGAGGAAGCCCAACATACCGGCATCGGAGATGGCTCGAGCCAAGCGCCGGTTGCGGATCATTCCCGCCACGTTCAGGGATTCCACCACCACGCTGCCCGCCGACTTGGCTATCGCCGTCGTTGCCTTATGGTGGTTGTCGTTCCGAACGTTGACCATCCGAGCGTGAAGCCTGCTCCGCTTGGCGTACAGCCGTTCCCAGCGGTTCGAGTGAACTGCCTTGCCGTGTACGTTCCGACTGCGGGCGATGGCCTTGTCGATACGATGCAGCTGTTTCAGTCCCAAAGACAATGCCCTGGGGTTCTCAACCTTGTTTCCATCGGAGCAGACGGCCATCGCTCCCACGCTCACGTCCACCCCGATGGTCGGCCCATCCTGCACCAGTGGCGTCTCCTCGCCATCTTCGGCTCAGAAACAAGCAAACCACGTCCCCGCCGTCCGGTTGATGATAACTTCGCGTATCGAACCGGCAAAGCGAAGTCGTTCCACCATCTGGACTGGACCGATTTTGGGCAGGATGGCGACCTTGCCATCCACCCGCACGGTGCAGAGACCGTTGTCGGCGCGAAACCCCCTGCCCGACGAGTCGGAAGTCCTGTTAAACGTCATCGAAACCGTCGAAAACATGATGCGGTTCATCAAACAGGAACCCGGCGCCCAGCTATCCAGATACCAGCCACCAGGTCCCCGCGCCTGACCCTACCAGGCAGCCAACGGCCACGGCATGGGCGCCAGCAAAACTGCCTGGAGCCCAAATTCCCAGCTTCCGAGCACTTCTTGAACTGAGAAACGCACACGAGATGAGTACCTTGCCTCTCTCCCCTGACCCACGCCCCAGCGCCACAGGGACAACGACGACAGCGAGCACAAGAACTACCGGATTCTCTGATACCCCATTTCAAACTGAGGCACTACCTCGGGGGCGGCCAGATTGCCGACCTGGAAACCCGTCTCAGGAGCGATGGCTTGGTCGACTGAAACCCCACGAAACCGCAGAAGACGAAGCAGACGGCCAAGGCTGGATTCTATCTCTCTTCTCCGTAGATGCGGGCTTCCGGGCTAGCCAAGTACTCCGCCAGGTTTTTCGGAACGCTGGACGCATCGTCTGCGTAACGGTCGCGGGCCGACGGATGTACCGATTGCGTCACGTCGCCGCCGACCTGACGGGGCTGCGCCGTTATTCCCCGCAGGACTGCGCCAATCCACCCCAACAATCCGGCCGCTTTGCTTCCGCCGCGCGGGGTCGGGCCATCTGGTGAGGATACGGACGTTTCGTCCAGCGCCAACCCCGCATAAGATGCTCTCTCTTTCATCCACGCAAAGGCTGGCTTTCCGAGCTCCGGATCCCCGGAACCTCCCACATCGCCGTGTACTCCTGAGAACCACACCTGCTCAACTATTTGCCCCGCCTTGGGTTGCGCCCGCCACAGCGAGGGCCGGAACGGCCCTCGGCCCTCATCGATGGCCAGGGCGTGGCAACCGTGGTTTACGGAGGCGCTCAGCTCTACGTCGTGAAACTCGTGCCGACGTGCCGTCAACCTACTGAGACCGCGCAACGGAATGCCCAAGGCACCCACGGTATCCCAAACTCCAATGAACGCAATCGTCGCCTCTCGAGAGAGGTCAGAGCGAAAAGCTGTGGCCTCTTCCGAGTCCGGCGCAGCGTCATTGCGACGGTACATGCGGTAGGCTTTCGGCAGTTGGTCCGCCTCGGCCTTCTTCAACACGCCGCAATTGCGAATCAAGCCGGCCAGGCTGCGGACCGTGTAAGCGCCGCGACTGAACCCAAACAGGAAAATCTGGTCGCCGTCTTCGTAGTTGTGGACCAGGAAACGATAGCAGTCACGGATGTTGCGTTCTATGCCTTTCCCGCTGATGCCGCCGCTCAGCCGGTTTGCCCAACTCTCCGTCCCAACGCCCCAGTCGTAGAACACAACCTGCACTGTACCGTCGAGTGCGGTCGGCAATACGGCTCGGGCCATTTCAATGACGTGCGTCGTATTCGCCTGACGAGGAGTTTGCCAAGTTCCGTCCGAACATATGACGATGCGCTTCATGGTAGATGCTCTATCTTTTCCTGTTCAAACACTTCGGATGGCGAAACGCACCCGGGTCACAGCCGACTACACCACCTTGGGTTCATCCGACAAAAGCCCTAGCACGTCCGGGCAGAGCACGGAATATACCGACTTTTGGCCCAGGCTGCCAGCACTATCAGCCCAGATGAAATCATCAAACCAGCCGACCCCACAGGGCGCCTCCCCAGGATCACAGACCGCACTGAAAGGAACTTCCCTGCCTGAAAGAACAGCGAGTTTGTCTCACTGGACCCGTGCCCTGGGTCTGGGGCACCTGCGCCGCAATGCAACATGACGGGAGATGCGCCGATGCACACGAGCGCACGCAGGGCAGTGTTGTCGTAGAACGAATCCAGGCGTGAATGAGGAGGTTGACTGCCTCCTCTACGTGCTTGACACCACCGCTGGTGAACTCCTCTGGCGTTACCGGACCGAGAGTGCGATTTGGGTCGGTCCGGTCATATCAGAAGGCGTGGCGGACCAAGGACCCGGCGACCGCTATCTCTTCTCCCTCGATGCTGCCAGCGCCGAGCTGGTTTGGCGCCACACCGGGGACGACGCGCGTTGATCCCGTCCGGTTGCGGTCGGCGGCGAGGTGTTCGCCACCGCCAACGAGGACCGCCCGCCACAGACGCCGGGTGTCCTGCCCTGACAAATCTCCTGTTTCACGCCGACGTGGTGGCTCTCGACATCCGCACCGGCGCCGTAATCTGGGAATTCCAGACCGTCGGCGACGCCTCCGCCCCGGTTGTGGATGACGGTGTCGTGTACGTTTCAGTCGACGGCAGCTATCCCGAATTTAGCCCGCGGGTCTGCCCGAACCGACCGATGGCGTTTTTGGTAAGCCTGAATTAGCCCGAATCCACCCAAGGGAAACTGGGGGTCGAGGTCAGACGAGGGATGAGGGCCCAGGGATCGGGCTAGCGAGGACTTGATGCCGATTCAATGGCCGAT
>JAJDXU010000212.1 GCA_022823105.1 Dehalococcoidia bacterium | reverse complement strand
CTGATACGCGGCCGCGACTACGTGCTCCCCGACGACATCAAGGAATTGGCAGTTCCCGTCCTGGCCCATCGGGTCGTTCTCACGCCCGCGGCCCGCATGCGTGGCGTCCGCCCTGAACGACTGGTCTCCGAGGTGATCAATACCGTGGCCGTCCCGGGAGCCGCATAGCCCCTTGGCATCCCCGTCCCTCACGCTTAACCTGGCTGCACGATTAACCTGGCTTGACGATGCGCTCCACCATCCGCAAGTCCATCAGCGACCACCGGCGCAAGATCGCCTTCGGCCTGCTTATAGTTGCCGTCCTGTTCTATGCGCTCGGCACCGGTTTCCCCTTCTTCTACCGGTTGCTGTTCACGCTGCTCGCCCTCGTCACCATCGGATACGGCTGGGCCTGGCTGAACCTGCGCGGGCTGGAGGTGCGGATGTTCCGGGTCGGTACCCGGGGACACATCGGCGAATACCTCGATGCCCAGGTGCAGCTCGTCAACCACACCCGCATGCCCAAGTCCTGGCTGGAGATCTCCGAGGACACCGACCTGCCCCAGCCCGGCGGCCGCACCGTGGCCCTCATCAAGGGCCAGCTCAGGTCCTTCCGGATCGCCACCTACCTGTCCCGGCGCGGCGTTTACCGCACCGGACGGTTGCGCGTGACCGCCCGCGATCCCTTCGGGCTCTTCCGCCTGACCCGCTCCTACCTGGACTACCAGACATTCACCGTCCTGCCCCAAACCGTACCGCTGCCCGACCTCGACCAACGCTTCGCCAACCTGCCCAGCGACAGCGTCTTCTCCCGCCGAACCCCAGCGATCACCCCGGAGTCGTCCACCGTTCGCGATTATGCCCACGGCGACAGCCTGCGTCGGATCCACTGGCCGTACACCGCGCGCATGAACCGTCTCATGGTCAAGGAGTTCGACATCGGCGTCTCCGCCCAGGCCTGGGCCGTCCTCGACATGGAACGTCGCTCTCATCTGGGCGAGGCCCCCGACAACACCGAGGAACTCGCCGTCACCGTCGCCGCCTCGCTGGTCCGCCACTGGGACGAGTCCGCCACGCCGGCCGGCCTGGCCGCCAACGGATCAGAATCCTGGATGCTACGGCCCGACCGTCGCCCAGCCCAGCTTGGCGTGCTGATGGAGGCGTTGGCCGGCCTCCACGCCGATGGGTCCCTGCCACTGGACCGGTTCCTGCAGGACCTCCGCCCACACCTGTCCGGCTTCAACACCCTGATGGTCATCACCCCGTCGCGCCGGCCGGAATGGGTATCGGTGCTCGTGGGCATGCGTCGGCAGGGCGTAAACGTGGCCGTCTGCTACATCGACCCCGCAACTTTCGTCGACGGCGACGCCGGCGCCCTCACCGGCGCCACCGGCCAGACCACCGCCGACTACCTGGCCCAGCATGACATCCCCGTGTACATGGTGGGGCAAGGCGACGATATCAACCGGCAACTGTCGCACCCGTTGACACCCCGAACCGCGCCGGCCGGCGAACGCGCCACCGAAGCCGAACGAGTCGCCCAGCCCGCCGCAGCATGATTCAACCATGGTAACCGCCACCACAACCGCACCGCCCTGGGCCCGACCCATCCCCGCCGAGGGCGTCCTGAACAAAGCGGGCGCCTCTCTGTACCAGCGCCTGCTCTGGCTGCTGTACATACTCCGCCCTCCCGACGGCTGGATCGCCGCCGGCCTGCTCGCGGTGAACATGGTCGTCGTGGTCTGGTCCGTCGAGGTGGCGGACTGGGCGCCCACCCCGGCTCTCGCCGCAACCATCCTGCTGGCCGTTTTCACCGCGCTTGTCCTCACCAGGATTCGCCTCTGGGCCGCCGCGTTGATACCCCTCGGTCTGCTCATTGGCGCGGGCGTGATAATCTGGCAGTTCACCGCCTCGCCTCCCTATGATCTGCGCATTGCCTCCACCGCCGAGCTATTCAGCCGGCTCTGGGACTGGGTGCTGGCCGCCCGACATGAGGGCATCAGCGTGGACCCGCTGCCTTTCTCCGTGGGGCTCCTGATCGCCGCTTGGCTATCCGGATTTCTCGCCGGCTGGGTGTTCTTCAGGTACCGGAACTTCTGGGGAGTTTTCGCCCTGGGTTCCGTCGGCCTGCTCTCCAACCTCACCTTCCTGCCCGAAAACGCCAGCGTCTATCTTGGCATTTACATATTCACCGGCCTGCTGCTGGTGGGTTGGGTCCAATCCGTTCGCACCAGGCAGCGCTGGGATGAGGACCGGCACGTCTACGACGGCCATCTTGGAATCCTCACCGCCAGCGACACCGTTCTGGTCGCCCTCGTCGCGTTGTTCATCGCGTTCCTGATACCCACCGGAGGCCAGTGGAAGCCGGCCAACGACGTCTACAACTTCTCCAGGTCCCCCCTGATCACATGGGAGGAGGACTTCAACCGCCTGTTCGCCGGATTGCCGGCCCGACGGCCCCTGCCATATCGCATCTGGGGCGACACCATGGCCTTCCAGGGCACCATCAATCCCACCAACACCCCGGTCCTCCAGGTGAACTCCGCCGTTCCCATGTACTGGAAAGCCCGCTCCTACCCCACCTACACCCACGAGGGTTGGCTGTCCGAGGGCACGGTCCTCAAGGAACCGGGCTGGCAACCTGATTACAACGCGCCCAGCCCCGAGCTGGAACGATTCAACGTGACCTTCGAGGTCATCCCCAGGTACGACAGCCGCAGCCTGTTCGCCGGTGGTCAGACCGTCGGCGCCAACCGCGACATACGTATCGAAACCTTCGACTCTCCGCGCTACGTGATCGACCCCCGGCTTGGCGAGGGCGCCGAAGACCTGCCCACTCCGTTGCGCCAGGCCGTCGCCGGCGTCCGCTCCTCGGTGGCCCTCGACGCCTACGCCTCCGACCAAACCATCGCCTCCGCCATCCCCGGCGTGTTCCACCTGGAGACCGTGCAGCGCGATGACGACGGAACCGTTCTCAGCGCCACCATTGCTGAGATCGTCCCCACTCAACCGGACGTCCTGGCGGTCCGCGCATCCGGCGGCAACGCCGACTCCGGCGACCCCTATCAGCTGACCGCCTCTGTCTCATCGGCCAAACCGGAAGATCTCCGCCAGGTCGACCAGGAGTATCCAACCTGGGCCTGGATCCGGTACACCCAACTCCCCGAGGACATGCCGCCCCGGATCGCGGAATTGGCCCGTGACATCACCGCCGGCGCCGACAACCCCTACGACAAGGCCCTGGCCGTCGAATCCTGGCTCAAGACTAACATCACCTATAATCTGGCCATCGATCCTCCCCCATTCGGCTCCGACGGTGTCGACCACTTCCTGTTTGAGAGCAGGGAGGGATACAGCGAGTACTTCGGCTCTGCCATGACCGTCTTGATGCGCAGCCTGGGCATCCCCGCGCGCATGACCACCGGGTACACCACGGGCAATCTGGTCGACGGGTCGAACCTGTACCTGGTGTCCGACCGTCACAGCCACGGCTGGTCCGAAGTCTACTTCCCCGGCTACGGGTGGATCCCCTTCGAGCCGACCCCCGGCAAGGAGATCCCAATAGCGGTCCCGCCTGAAGAGCAGGAGGCGATGGCCGCCCTGCGAGCCGGCAGCGATGGCTCGGGAGAACTCCCCTGCGAAATCGAAGAGGACTGCGAAGAGGCGGACATCTCCCTCGACCCCAACGCCATACCGACGCCCGATGCCCCGACCACCATATTCTGGAACGCCGCCCGCGCCGCCATGCCCTGGGCAATCGGGGTCGGCAGCGCCGTGATCCTGCTGGCAGCCGTCGGTTGGATGGCCTGGAACCTGCTGCTCGCCACTCCCAGGGACGCCTCCGTTACGTATCGGCGCATGCGGCGGTTGGGCAGGTTCGCCACCCTGGCGCCCGCGCAACACCAGACACCACACCAGTGGGCCGCCAGAATCTCAGACGCCCTGCCCGAGCAGAAGCCGGCAGTGCAGCGCATCGTCGATGCCTACGCCCTGCGGACCTATTCCGGACGGTCTTTCGACGCCGAGCATGACAACGACGTCGCCGACGCCTGGCATACCGTCCGGTTCCCCCTCCTCTGGTACGCCCTCCGCCGCCGGGACGCCTGACCCGTCGTCCGGAGATGTCTCCGTCCCAACGCGGCGCGGGCAGAATAATATGAGCAATCCAGCCCCGTCGTACTGGTGCCTCCACGAATCTCCCGTGGGCTGGATCGCCCTCCTGGGCTCCGAGCGCGGACTCTGCCGCCTGAGCCTGCAACCCGAACCGCAGGACTCCCTGGCCGGCCTGGGCGAAGAAGCTCTGCTCGCTGAGGAAAACCCCCATGCGTTCGTCGACGTGCTGGCCGCCCTGGATGACTATTTCGCCGGGGACGCGTTGGCGCTCCGGCGAATCAAGGTCGACCTATCCGGCGCGTCCCCTTTCTTCAGCGCGGCGTGGCAAGCGTGCTGCTCAATACCTCCCGGCGAGACCCGCTCCTACCAGTGGCTCGCCGACGCCGCCGGCAGCCCCAAGGCCTCCCGGGCCGCAGGCCAGGCCATGGCCAGAAATCCGTTGCCGCTCGTGATTCCGTGCCACCGGGTCGTCGGCAGCAACGGCAGCCTCCACGGCTACGGCGGAGGAGGCGTGGGTGTCAAAGCGCGCCTTCTGGAACTGGAACGACAACAGCAGTCTCTTTTGTAAACCGCCTGATCTCTGAACCGCCTTGTTGCGGCGGCCGAGTCTTGCCGCTATCCTTGACGCCAGCAATCAACCGCCGACCATCCCGACCCATCTATCCCACCGCTCATCGTCAGGAGGTTCCACCATGGCAGGTCAAAAATTCACTTCGTGGGTCCACGGCTCCGCGATGACCGGAGAATATCTCAACCGCATCACGGCCGTCCGCCACTGCGGCCCCTTCGTCCGCATCGAGGGCAACGAGGGGCAGAATACCTGGCTCCACTTCGCGGTTCCGACTCCCACCGTACAGAACGGCAACCGCACCAAGGTCGAATCGGTGAACGTATCGTTCCGCGCCCGCTCCCACGCCAACGTGGCCGAAGTGCTGGTGTACGACGGCGAGAAGATCATCGCCGAACATCTCGGCATGGCCATCAAGGGAGACAATCTGGACGCCAGCTTCGACATCCCGGACAACCCCGAGGTGGAGCGTGGCATCAACGTCGTGGTCGGCGTCACCTTCGACCCGGGCGCGCCCGACATCCGCTCCATGCAGGTCGAGATCGTCGGCGTCGGCGTGAATTTCGAAGGCTAGCCGGCTCTCGTCAGAAACCCGAAATCTATAGGGGCGGGTAGCAATCACCCGCCCCTGGTTTTGTTATTGTTCAGGAGCTATCGCTGCCCTGGTGCGAAACTCGCGCTACACACCGTCCACGATCATCACGTTCGAGATGGTCGACGCAATGCGCAGTTCCTTGGGCCCCGCGTAGTCGTCCGAGTAGTACCACCCCTTGGCCTTCTCCAGGCTGTCGAACTCAAGCACCACCGTCCGGCGTTCGGGCTGGTCGCCCTCGACCACCGACACCTCTCCGCCGCGCACCAGGTACCTGCCGCCGTGCTTCTCGATGGTGGCCGGAACCTGCCCTCGATACACCTCAAACTTCTCAGGGTCTGTAACCTCAATCGTGCCAATAACGTAAGCGGCCATGGGTGTTCCTCCTGTTTCTCATCCCTTACCGAGAACGCTTTACATTACTACCGGTCGCCCACTACTTGGACTACCGGATCGCCTCTGGAAACGTAACTTTCGTGCTCGCCCATCTCTTCCGCAGCCGCTTCGAATCCGCCTTCGATCTTCAGGGTTTCGTAGCGTGTTTCCCACTTTGGCGGGTCAAACGCACTCCCTAGAGGCAAGGACAGCAGCCCCTTCCCACCTACATTCACTTCCCTGCTCCGGAACGTGGAGGCAACCGCGAACTTCTCATAAGCTCTGGTTACTTTCACTCTGGATTTGGCTTGCTCGACAAATCCCAACTCCGCATGGGTATCTGGGTCCCGGATAACATCCCCGTTGGGAGCTAGAATGTCAAACACCATGCCCACCTCGACGCCTTGCTCTTCCCCTACATTGATAGCGACTTCACGTGAGTTTAGAACCTTCGCGATTTTTCCTCGGATGGGTTTAGTCTCGGTCACCATGGCGCCAACCCTCCCGTCTGTTGTCTAATTGCTCCAATGTCGAGACTACCTCTTCGAAATCATCAGGTATGACGTCCCGCCAGTCAGCCACTATTGAATCTGCTGTATCGGATTGATTTTGGACCTGTTCCAAGAGCGCTTCGAGATGTGCATCCGGCCTTTGCGAATGCTATCTGGCGATTGCGTCATATAACCGTGTCAGACCCCGGCGTAAAACCAACACGCTCCGTAGTGCAGATCTAGCATGGGGCCGGATCAGATCGTAGGAAACCTCCCTAGCCGCATATCTGCCGAACATGAAAGACCCGAACAGTCCCAATAATAGCGAAAACCCTTCCCACAACTCTAATTCAACTGGCGAAAGCGGAGTTTCCCTGAAGGCCGACACCAAAATCATTGCCACCGCCAAAACAACCGCAACCGCGACGGTGAAAATTGAAATCACTCTCATGGTTCGCCGGTAACATGGAGTTCCGCCTCTACGACTGCGTCAACTCTCGCACCGTCTCCGTGAGTGCCGGAATCACCTTCTCCCAGTCGCCCACGACGCCGTAGCGCGCGTCCTTGAAGATGTTGGCGTCCGCGTCCTTGTTGATGGCCACGATCGCCTTCGACCCGCTGCAGCCGGCCATGTGCTGGCTCGCGCCCGATATGGCAACCGTGATGTACAGGTCCGGCGTGATGGTCTTGCCGGTCAGCCCCACCTGGTAGTTCGCCGGCACCCAGCCCGAGTCAACCGCCGCGCGCGATGCGCCCACGGCGCCGCCCAGCAGGTTCGCCAGTTCCTCCAGCTGCGCGAACGGCTCCGGCCCGCCCAGGCCGCGCCCTCCGGACACGACGATTCGAGCGTCCTCCAGTTTGATCCCCTCGGCCTCTTCCTTGACCACGTCCACCACCCGGGTCTTCGCCGCCGCCGGGTCGATCTCCACCGGGAAAGCCACCACCTGCCCGCTCCGGCCGGCGTCGGCATCCAGTGGCTCGTAGGTCTTGGGCCGTATCGCGGCGATCTGCGGCGTCTGGTTGCAGCTCACCACGGCCACGGCGCTCCCGCCGTACACCGGACGGTTCGCCAGCAGCTTGCCCGTGCTCGCATCGGCCGAAACTTCCAGGCAGTCCTGGGCCAGGCCCACTCCCAACCGGAACGCCAGCCGGGGAGCCAACTCCCGCCCCTCGTTGTTGCGGGCGATCAGGATGATGTTGGGGTTGGCTTCGCCGGCCAGCGACTGCATCGCCGACAGGTACAGGTCGGGGTGGTAATCGGCCAGCGCCGGATTGGTGACGGCGTAGGCCCTGTCCGCGCCGTGGGCTATAGCCTGCTGCGGCGCGCCCGCCAGGTCGGCCCCAATCAGCCCGATGGACAGTTCCTGCCCCAGCGTGTCGGCCAGCGTCCGGCCGGCGGACAGCAGTTCCTGTGCGGTGGCGGCGAGTTCGCCCGAGGGTGCCTCGCCGAATACTAGAATTCCGGTAGCGTCTGCCATCGTTATCTCCGTTATCGATTCGGGTGCAGGGGCGGGTTTGAAACCGGCCCCTACGGGCATCAGGATCAGATGATGCGGTCTTCGCGCAGTTTCAGGGCCAGCTTACGCGCCGCGTCGGCGTCGTCATCGCCCTCGATGATCTCGCAGTCCTGCTCGCGCACGGGTACGAAGAGATCGTGCAGAGTTACCCGCGGTTCCAGCTGGCTGTCGTCCAGGTCCAGGTCGCCCGTCGTCCACACCGTGGGCCGCTTTCGGGTCGCCGCCATGATGCCGCGCAGCGTGGGATACCGGGGCTGGCCCAGTTCGTTGCTCACGGTCACCAGCGCGGGCAGGTCAGCCTCCACCACCTCAAAGCCGTCGGGCGCCAGCCTTTCGACCACCACCTTCCCGTCCTTTACGTCAACCTTCTTGCCCAGCGTGACGCACGCCATGCCCAGGGTTTCGGCCACGCCCAGCGGCACCTGCGCGTTGTCCCAGTCCGACGCCTGCCGGCCACAGATGATCAGGTCAAAGCCGCCCAGCTTGTTGATGGCGGACGCCAGCAACTGCACGGTGAAGAACGAGTCCACCGAATTCTCGAAAGCGTCGTCCTGCAGCAGCACCAACTCGTCCGCGCCCATGGAAAGGGGCTTTTTCATCACGTCCAGCGCGAACGACGTGCCGGAGGATATGACGGTGATGTTGGCGCCCTGTTCGTCCTTGATCTGCAGGGCGGCTTCAACGGCGTTCTCATCGAAACCGTTCACCACCGGCGGGATGTTGGGCGGCGGCACAACCTGGCGGGCGTCTGGGTCAATACGAAAAGCGGCGGCCGGCATCTCCGGGTCAACGACCTGCTTTGCCAGCACGCAAATGTTCACGGGCATAGAAAGTTTACTCCCGGCTTGCGGCGAAATATGGCTATGTGAAACTAATCACTAAACTATTATAGCGTCAAACTCCTCAGCCACAACCTGCGAGGCGCCATGTTGATGCTTCTCTCCCTCGTGGGTCGAGCTGTCCGCCAAACCACGCGCGCCCGGATGGCCCGGGCAAAATGGACGACGCCCGGGGAAACGCATAGCCGGGCCCCATCGGTCAGTGGAGTAGCAGGTTGGGTCCGCGGATTGCATGGTTATATGGCACGGATGGAGGCAGAGGAGTGGCAATGGAAAAATGTCACTGAGGGATCTTGAGCTTTCAACGATGCCCGGTGTTGATAGCAGTTTTGGCTTTGTTTGTTATTTCGGTTGGTTGCGGGGCGACCTCAGTTGACGAGAGCGATGGTGGTGGCGCTGCCGCTCCGTCGAGCGGAGCGGCGCCGATTCCGGCGTGAAAGTGTCGGCGAACAACTCCAGTGAAGCGGAGTTGGAAGCGGCTTTTGCGGCGGTAGGAATCGAGACCGCCGACAAATGGACGCACGAAGTCATGGGCGCACGAGGTTGAGGAATGCAGGCCGTACCCCGTCGACGACCCGGAATTCACCAAGCTGCGTGGGGACCTGGCGAAGTACAACTTTCTTGCCCCAAGCAAACTGCGATCGTGGTGGCGTTCGGCGCCTCCGCACCGCGGGGATGCGCAAACTGCCGACCATCCTCAACGCCATGGTCAAGAACGGCCACCGATGGAATCCGACCACCGTCACCCCTTGACATCCAGGACAGTTGCTTTCGATTCTCCAGGAAATCCCCTCTCTGCCCTTTCCCGCTGTCAATGACACTTCCAATGACACTCCCCCATTGCCTACGCACTGCGCCGGTCTTTAACATGGATATCCGGCGCCTCAAATCCGTCCCGTCGCCATCCCGCAACCCATCCCAATCCCCACATCCCAACACCGCTCCCCCAAATCCCCCCAAAAGCCCGACGAAACCACCAATATCGCCCCCAAAATCGCCCTCGCCGCCCCCATTCACCCCCAAATCCCACCCCAACCCCCTACTCAAATGACCGGAAATGAACGGAAATGAGCGGGTTTTCCAAAAATCCCCAACACCCGAATACCTTATCCTTTATATCCTGTGCATCGATGTAAAACTCCCCCGTCAGAGGTAACCCCATGACCCTCTCCGAAATCCGTCGCCAGGTCAACGCCCTCATGCGCCGCTTCGCTCGCGAACTCGCCATCCTCAAACTCCGCCGCATCGCCGAGGCCGTCTCCGACGAATGGGACCCCTCAGAACCTCCCGAACCCGGCGACGTCATCAGGCGCATCGCCAATGCCGGCTTCCTCCTCCCCACCTACGCCGACCTGGCCCGCTACCTGAAGGACATCCGACGCCAGGGCGAGGTCCCCGAGTACGAGGTCATCGTATTCAACCTGTTGCCCTGGGCCACGCACGACCGCTACCGCGACTTCTTCCGCTGGGACCTGCCCGCGCCTGCGCGTTAGCCGCGCCCCACCGTCATCCCCAAGCCCCCACCGTCATCTCCAAGCCCCCACCGTCATCCCCAAGCCCCCACCGTCATCCCCAAGCCCCCACCGTCATCCCCAAGCCCCCACCGTCATTCCGGCGAAAGCCGGAATCCACGAACGTCCCGCTGCCGCCAACGTTCCGCAACACCGGCGTCTTCTGGACACCGCCCTGCGCCGGACTATCCGTGTTAGGGGTTTGGTTGCCGGGTCGGGTGGCGCTGGTGCGTTGCCAGGTTGTGCCCCGCCGGCAACGCCGGCACGTGTTGACGAACGCCCCCCGTTTCGCGGAATATGCGCCCATCAAACCCAAACCGCTCTCGACCCCACGATGCAAGGAGAGAGAATATGTCGGACCACAAGACCATCTACGTCGGCATGCACGACGGCGTTTGCGCCGTCAGCACCACGGACGGCGGCAGGACCTGGCAGCAGGGCCCCGTCACCGACCTGCCCCACGCGGCGGCGCGCCTGGTCGCCGGATCCAACGGTTCGCAGACCGCATTCCTCGCCGCCTATGAGGCCGGCGTCTACCGCACCGACGACGGCGGCGCGTCCTGGCGTCGCCTGGACTCCTACCCGTCGCCCTACGCCCACAGCGTGCTGGCCCATCCCGGCGAACCCGACACCGTCTACGTCGGCAGCGAGCCCGCCACGGTGTACCGTTCCTCCGACGGCGGCGCGTCCTGGCAGGAGTTGGACGGATTCCGCGCCATCCCCGAATCGGCGGACTGGGGATTCCATGCGCCAACCCGCGACTCACACGTCCGCGACCTCCGCGTCGCGCCCAACGATGGCGGGCGGCTGTACGGCGGCATTGAGGTGGGCGGCATGGTGCGCTCCGACGACGGCGGGGCAAGTTGGCAGCAGCTCCCGGGACTCAACGACGACATCCACTGCGTTCACCTGAGCGGCGCCCAGCCGGAGCGCGTCTATGTCGCCACGGCCCGTGCTCCCTACCGTTCTGACGACAGCGGCGCAAACTGGGAGCTCATCAATGATGGCCTGGACCGCCGCTACACGCTGCACATCGCCGCCGCCCCCGACGACGCGGACGTGGTGCTGGTCACCGTCTCCGAAAACGCCCGCCGCCTCAACCCACAGTTCTACCGTTCCACCGACGCCGGCCAGACCTGGAGCCTGGTGGACGGCCTCGGCGAGGGCGAAAACCCCGAGGACATGGTGGTCGCCTTCGACTGGGACCCCCAGGAACCCAACATAGTCTACGCCGGCACCGACGGCGGCGGCCTGTTCAGCAGCGAAGATCGCGGCGTGACCTGGCGCCATCTCCCCGTCCAACTCCCCACCGTAGCCGTGGGCGCAATGGCCGTCTCCGCCGCGTGACCTGCTGGACCGGGCTGCAGGGTGTGTGTCGTAGGGGCGGGTTTCAAACCCGCCCCTACATCCCGTAACCGGCCGGAAGCCCCACCTTCACCACCGCAATCCCGCCTCTCGTTCCTGCAACACCTCGCCGAACAGCGTCAGCACCTGGTCGATCTGCAAAACCACTATCGCGCCCTGGCTGTCCTGCAAATAGCGTTCGTTCACCAAACCGGATTCCAGCAGCCGGTCGATCATGTCCTCGAACACCGGCCCGTCCCGATAAACGCTGGCGGTGCAGCGGAACTTCCATCCCGCATCCTGATCCGTGTTACGGAACAGCACAATCACCTTGGGGTTCTCCTCGATGTGGTCCAGCGGGTTGCGCCCCGTGCGGTCCCGGTAGATCAGTCGGTCGTCGCCCACCGTCAACACCGTCCCGATGTACCCGCAGTTCGGCGTCCCATCGCTCGCCGCCGTCGCCACGATGCACGGATACCCGTCGTCTCGTGCCCGGTTGATCAACGTCGCCATCTCATCCGTCAGTTCTATCATCTCATCCCTCTGCCCACGCGGTCAGGCCATCACCCGCCGGAAGTAGTCCAGCGCGTTGCCGCCCACGATCTTCAGCACGTCCTCGTCGGAGTGGCCCCGCCGTATCAGCCCCCGCACGATGTTCTTGCCGTCTGCCGGCGACTCCAGTCCGTTGAGATACGGGGCCGGCAGTTCGTCCGGCGTGCGCCCCATAACCACCCGGTGGAAACCCACGTGGTCGCCCACGGTGGTATCCGTCCCGATGCCAACGTGGTCAACGCCCACCAGGTTCACCATGTAGTCGTAGTGGTCCAGCACGCACTCAATGTCCTGCTCAGGGTCGTCGCTCAGGGAGTTGGGCACCGCCGTGATGCACACCAGCCCGCCCTTTCGCACGCAGGCCAGCAGCTCCTCGTCCGTGCGCGTTCGCCCGTTGGGCCGCAGCGTGTAGGATGCGTTGTGGCTGAACACCGTGGGCGCGCGAGACACCTCGATGGCGTCCATCGCCGTCGGCGTGGATGCGTGGGACAGGTCCACCGCCATGCCCAGGTCGTTCATGCGATGCACCACCTCGACGCCGAACGCGCTCAGGCCGCCCGGGTTGCGCTCCTGCTGCCCGTCGCCGATGTAGTTCCGGCGGTTGTAGGTGATGCCCGCCACGCGCACGCCCATGCCGAACAGCGCGTTGACCCGCTCGATGTGGTTGCCGATGGGCAGGTGCTCCAGCGTGGGCATGAACCCCACCTTGCCCTGCTGTCGCGCTGCCAGGATCTCGTCGGCGTTGCCCACCCGCACCACGTCGTCCTGCGACGCCACGTCCGCCAGCATTCCGCCCACCTCCGCCGCGATGTCGTCGTACTCAACGAACGACATATCCGACACCTTGTACAGCGCCGTGAAGAAGTTGGACGTGGTCACCGCGCTCCAGCCGCCGGCGATGGCGGCCTGGTAGCCCCACTCGAACCGGTTCGCCGAGCGCAGGAAATCGATGAACCGGTCCATCGACTCCGGCAGCACGAATGGATGCTGGTGCACGTCGATCATCACCGCCTGGTCCATGATCCGCTCAAACCGCATCTCCTCGGCGTTGGAGAGCGGCACGGTGGACGACGGGACACGGCCGGTTTGGGGAGAGAGGGGAAAGTTGCTGGATGGCATGGGGCGGCTCCTCGGGGGGTTCTCGAAGGTGGAATTCAGGGGATTGCGGGAGGAAAGCCGTCAGCGATTGTTCAGGAATCGGGAAACGGATTACTCCCGCGCGGCAAGGGAACGGACCACATCCTCGGCGGCGTCAACGCCGCTGCGCATTGCGCCGTTGGTGCAGGGCATCTGCATATAATCGCCGGCGAGAAAGAGGCCCGGGACAACCTCGGTGCTTTCCTTTTTCATTTCATAGACTTCGTTCAGCATTCCGGGGGGTGCCAGGCACACCGCCTCTTGCCACCGGTACACCCGGCTCCAGAGTGGCTCCGCGGTCACGCCGGGTGTATATTCGCGGATTTCAGCCAGCACTTTGTCAACGATTTCGGAGTCGGTCAACTTGAACAACTCGCGGGCCTTATCCTCGATGGCATACGCCGAAATCAAGCTGGAGCCCTCGGGCGCCGGCAATTGGATCAGGCTGACACAGTCGTAATATAACGCCAGCGATGCTTCGCTGTGCTGGGGCAGGCAAACCAGCAGACCCTGGGGAATGGAGGGCCGGTCAAAAGCCAACGCAGTGTGGCAGACGGTGGAATAGCCCACTTTGCCCAGAACCGAGCTCACTTCCGGCGGCAGGTCGGGGGCGACTTTCAAGGCTAGCGGGGCGGGAAGAGCGCAAATCACCGCGTCGGCCTCGATGAACTCGCCTTTGGCGACAACGCCCTGTACTGCGCCCGCTTCTATTACCACGCGCTCCACCGGAGTGCCAAGACGGGTTTGCTCCGCACAGGCTTCGGCCAGGGCATCGGCCAGTTGCCCGACTCCCTTCTCGGCGGTGATGAGTCGCAGGGAAGGATCCCAGAAGGAGTTCCACATAAACACGGCGCCGTAACCCATGCTGCTGTCCTCCGGGTAGCTGAGTACCAGGGCAGTCCAGCTTGGCTGGAGGAAGTTCTCCAGGAACGCGCCTCCGAACCTGTTGCTGAGGAAGTCGGATATGTTCTCCTGCGCGTCCAGGTCCAGGACCCCGGAGTAGTCCTCAAAAAGCAGGTCTTCCCGGCGAGACCGTAGGAATTTGATAAGTTTCAATAGCTGGACAAGAGCCTTGGGCGACAGCAACTTGAAAGAGAACAGCGTCTTCAGGTTGGGCCACAGTCGTCGGAGGGAATAGGGGTCGCCCAAAGTGCGCAGTTTGCCGTCGAGGAACACGCCCAAAGCGTGCTCTTTCCGGTTCACGTCTTTCAAAGGAACGCCCAATTCGCCGGCTATGCGCGGCACCGTCTCGTACGCCGCAAAAAAACCGGCGGCGCCAGTGTCGAAGTGGAACCCGTCGATGATTTCGCCGGTCATCCGTCCGCCGGCGCGGTCTTTCGCCTCCAGCAGGATTACGTCAATGCCGTGCTTGTTGAGGGTGTAGGTGGCTGCCAGGCCGGCCGCGCCTGCGCCGACTACGATAACGTGCTGGTTCCGGTCCATGGCTTAAATTCGCCTCCACTGAATCCTATCAAATCTAGGGATCTACGGATTGACTCGGCCGGGGTGTCCCTGATTTATAAATCTACACCTTGTCCTTGCAAACAAAAATCTCGAAGCCTGATCAGCAAAGAGCGTCTGTGCGATGAGTTTCAGTAGCTTGTCCGGCAGCCAAAGTCGTCCCGCTTACGAAATGCCGTTCCGGGTAGGCCGGTCGGCCGATGACAGCAACCGGGACAACTCGCGAACGCTGCCCTGAGTTTCCATCTCACTCACTGCCGCAACGACACGACCGGCCCCCGCGTCGCCCAGCGTCGGCGACGCCAGCGACCGGAACTTGCCCAGCAGGTCCTCCCGTGATCTCGGGTTGGTCGCGTCGCCCCGCTGCGAAACCACGCTGGACTCCAGAGAGCGTCCGTCGCCCAGATGGACGGCGACCCGCGCGGACGGATAGTCGTACCGCCGCAGATTCATGTCGGGATCTGCATCCACCTCGACCCGCTGCGCCAGTTGTCGTACCTGCGTGTCGGCGACTTTGTCCGGCATGAACGCGGTCACGTCCGTCGCCCCGTGGTGCACCGCAGCGGCCACTGCGTAGGGTATCGAGAACTTGGCCGCCAGCATGTTGTCCGGCTCCGGGTCCGCCATGATCTGCGCGATGGGCGGCGCGGTTACCACGATGCGCTCCACCTCGCCGGCCGTGAACGGCGATTCCCGCAGCAGGTTCTCCACCGCGTCCAGCGCCGGGTGGTTGTACAGGCAGCACGCGTGAAACTTGAAATAACCTTGCTGAATGCGGTACTCGCCATCACCCAATCCGTCCACCACCGCATCCTGATCAAACCCGTCCCCCAGGAACGTGTGGTACAGATCAGCCGGCCCATCGGCGATGGCGGTGTAGCCGCACCGGCTCAGGTGCGCCGCCATGATCCCCTGGAATCCGGAGCGCCCGGGATACAGGTTGCGAACCGTGGCACCCTCCAGGCAGGGCGTCCATGTATTCGCCGGACTCATCGACATCGCCAGGTTCATCGCCGTCTTGGTCTCACCCGCGTCGAATCCCATCAGCCGCGCCGTGGCCGCCGCCGTCCCGATGGTGCCCCACGTCCCATGCGAGTGTACCTCCGGCTTGACCTGCGTTGCCGTCCCGACCCGCGAGATGACCTCGTACCCCAGGATGATGGCGGTCAGTACGTCCCGCCCGCTGCTGCCCAGGTCCTCGCCCACCGCCAGCGCGCCGGGCGTAACGTGGATGGACGGATGCCCGCCCCCCACGCGGTTCCCTTCGTCCATCTCCAGCGCGACGCCGGCGGCGCCATTCACGAAGGTCGCCCAAACGGGCTGCACCCGGTACGGATGCCCGACGATGCTCGCTTTCCCCGGCCCGCTCATCTCGGCGGCCAGCCGCGCAAAGTTGGCGTTCTCGTCCAGCCGGCTGCCCGCCGTGATCGCGCCCAGGGTGTCCAGCACAACGTCGCGGGCGGCGGCAATCGCGCCCGGCGGTAAGTCCTCAAACCGCGTATCGGCAACAAATTCCGCCAGCCGGTCAAGGTAATCACGCGCCATAATTCCCTCTCTCTCCTCCGCTCATGGTGAGCTTGTCGAACCATCCGCTGCAGGGGCGAATAATTATTCGGCCCTACCCCAGCTCCTTGTGTCCACCGCCTGGCCTATCCTGTCCATCCTGGTGTCCACCGCCTGGCTTATCCTGTCCATCCTGTGAATCGATGTAAAACTCGCGTCCCCTACCGCGTGAAGAACTCGTGGAACAGCCGATACGCGTCGTCGGGCAGTTCCTCCGCGATGTAGTGGCCGCACGGCAGCGATTGTCCCTCCACGTTATTGGAGTAGTTGCGCCACACGCCCAGCACGTCCTGCGTGCGGCCCACGAACCCGCGGTCGCTCCACAGCGCCAGGTGCGGGCAGTTCACCTTGTTGTCGAAGTCCGCCTCATCGTGCTCCAGGTCTATGCTCGCGCCGGCCCGGTAGTCCTCGCACGCGCCGTGGATGGCGCCGGGGTCGCTGAAGCAGCGCACGTATTCCTCCACCGCCTCCAACGGAAAGACCTCCTCGGCGTTGCGTTCCCGCATGAACCGCGACCGGATGAAATAGTCGGGGTCAGCGCCGATCACACGCTCCGGGAAATCGTAGGGCTGGATCAGGAAGAACCAGTGGTACGTGTTGGTGGCGAACTCCTTGTCCACGATGCTGAACATGTGGCGCGTCGGCACGATGTCCAGCGTCGCCAGTTTCAGCACCCGCTCCGGATGGTCCTTGGTCAGCCGGTGGGCGCACCGCGCTCCCCGGTCGTGGCTGCCCAGGTTGAAGGTGTCAAACCCCAAATTGGACATGGCGTCCACCAGGTCCTGCGCCATGGCGCGCTTGGAGTGGTTGAAGTGGTCGGGGCTGCCCTGCGGCTTGCCGCTGTCCCCGTAGCCGCGAAGGTCGGCGCACACGACGGTGAAATCCTCAGCCAGCCGGGGCGCGATCTTGTGCCACATGGTGTGGGTTTGCGGATAGCCGTGCAGCAGCAGCAGGGGCGGCCCGTTGCCGCCCTTGACGAGGTTCACGATCTCGCCGCTGCCGGCTTCAATCTGCATCCGGTCAAATCCCTCAAACAAAGCCATCATTCTCTCCAGGTATCAGTCATCAAAATGGTGCAACGCGGTCGCGCATTGCGGCCCCATAATGCGGCGGTGTCCCCGCGTTGTAAATACCCATCGCGTCCGTTCCGGATCGAAACCTGGGCCGGACCCAAGCCCCATAACTTCACTCCTCGGGTATCAGCCCCGCCGCCACCAGGGCGTCCCGCAGTGCGTCGCCCGATATCGCGTGCCGCGCCGTCCAGCCGGTATCCGGACGGTCCGCCGTCCCTCGGGTCCACACTACCAGGACGCCCCCGTCCTCGTTCATTCCGTCGGGCACGGTGGCGCGTTGAATCTGGGTCTTGGACACCATTCCCCACTCTTCCGTGGAGAACATGAACCGGTTGTTGCTGGTGGCCGCGGGTTCGGGCATGGGGCGCCTCCTGTTCCTTGGTTTGTGGTCGTACCATTCTACCGCCCAATGCGACCTGCCATTCGATGCCCATCCACGGCGCCGCACATTCGCCAAACCGATGCCCTTTGACACCACCATGCGGCCCGTGTACCGTCACCTCCACCACACTGCATCGAGAGACAAAATGACCGCCCAGACCCTCGCCGTTTCCAGCGACATTGACCACTACCTGGAGGCTGCTCCCTCCTTCATCCAGCGCGTCGCCGATGCCGCCGATTCCATAGACGCCGACCGACAGATCCCCTCCGAACTCGCCGCCGACCTGGCCGACGCCGGATTCTTCCGCCTGCTGTTGCCCGGGGAACTGGGCGGCGCGCAACTCGCCCATCCCGATTTCCTGCGCATCCTCGAGATGTTCGCGGCCGCCGACGCCAGCACCGCATGGTGCCTCAACCAGAACAACGTCTTCTCCACGCGGTCCACGCGGATGGCAATGTCGACAGCCCACGAGATCTGGGACGATCTCCGCGGCGTGGTTACCAACGGCCCGCCGGCCGCCGGTACAAAATCCGTCCCCGTGGACGGCGGTTACCGCCTCAGCGGCCACTGGAACTTCAGCAGCGGCAGCGACCACGCCACTTGGATCGCCGCCCTCGCGCCCGTGATTCCCGACAACGGGTCCGGGTCTGATGGCCGACCGCCGCAGATGCGCCTCCACCTGATGCCCATCGACCAGGTGCGCATGGTGGATCTCTGGCAGGTCGCCGGCCTGCGCGGCACCGGCAGTTTCAGCTTTCAGGTGGACGATCTGTTTGTGCCCGAGGACCACACGTTCGTGCAGGAGGGTCCATCCTGGTCTGACGCCCCCCTGTACCAGATACCCACCACGCTGATGTTCGCCACCGGATTCGCTACCGTCGCCCTCGGCGTCGCCCGCAAGAGCCTCGACATCGCCATCGAGGTTGGCAACAGCCGCACTCCGTACCGCTCCGGCGTCCTGCTCCGCGACCACCAGACCACCCAGCGAGCCATCGGCGAAGCCCACGCGCTCCAGTCGTCCGCCCGGTCTTTCCTCCGCGAGAGTCACGCCCGCCTGTGGGAATCCGCCTGCGCCAGCGGAACCCTCACCATCGACGAGCGCATCCAGCTCCGTGTCGCCGCCACCCATGCCATCCGCACCTCGGCGCAGGTGGTGGACACCGTTTATACCCTCTGCGGCGCCGGAGGCATCTTCCAGTCCAACCCCATCCAGCGACGGTTCCAGGATATGCACGTCATAACCCAGCACGTCCAGGGACACCACGTCCACTACGAGACCGCCGGCCAATACCTCCTCGGCCTCGACCCCCAGGGCGTATTTTAGATTTTAGCCGTCATTCCGGCGAAAGCCGGAATCCAGAACCCTGACCACTACCTAACGCGAGGATGGCGATT
>JAJDXU010000442.1 GCA_022823105.1 Dehalococcoidia bacterium | reverse complement strand
GTCACCACCCAGATCACCGACTCCAGCCGGATGATCGGCACTTTCAGGTCGGCCATCACTGCCGGCAGCGCGGTGACCACCACGGTCTGGTCCAGCGCGGTGATGAACGCGCCGCACGCCACCACGGCTACCAGTGCCCATTGACGGCGGGACGACATTGCCAACACCTCGGGCCGGGTTTGCAACGCTGCCCTCGCGACTGCCGGGGGAGGATCAGCCGCCGGTCAGATCGGTGAATTCGTCGGGCGGCTCAATCGACACCGTCCCGTTGATGTTCGTCAGCAGGATTTCGCGCACGGTGTCCGCCCGGTCGAACGTACCGACGGCTCCGGTGACGCGCAATTTCCGCAACTGGCGCTGCCCCGTGTCCGACCACACCTCGATGCGCACGGTTTGGCCAGGCTCAGCCGTCAGCGGCAGCCAGTTCAACACCGAAGCCGGCGCATCGCCGGAAATCCTGTACGCGCGTAAGCCGTCGACCTCCTCCGCTCCCTCCAGAACCGGGCCGTCGATCATGTCCACCAGGTCGGCCATCAGGCGGTTCAACTCGGTCACTGGTATCGGCACGAAGGATTGCGGCTGTTTCAGCCACGCGCCCGAGAACGGGTCCGTACCGTAGTATGCATCCGGGGTGATCACCGATTGCATTCCCAGGTAGATGCCCGATTCCGGCTCGGTCTGTGCGTCCGGAACCAGGTACGCATCCACATGCAGTTCGGCCCCCCGCTGCGCGTCCCAGGCTCCGCGCGCCTCGGTCAGCTTGGCGCTGAATGCGGGCAGGAAAACGGCCCCGGTCTCATGCCGCAGCACAAACTCCGCAGAGCGCAGATCCCGCAGGTTTGCGGATGTTTCACTGAGAATTTGCTCCGGGTCGGGTATCGGCGTGGGCGTCGCGGGAACCGGCGTCGCTGGCGCCGGCGCCGGCTCTGAGCAGGCCACCGTCAATGCGATCAGCGCCAGCGCGATTCCGAGGATCAGCGCCCCGATCCGCAGCCTCGCCGCCGTCAGCATCCGCTCACTGCGGCGACCACACGGCGATCCCGCCGGCGGCCAGATCCCGCAACTGGCCCGGCTCTCCCAATTCCGTTACGTACACGTGCGGCCCCGCCGCTCCGCTGCCGTTGCGCCGCTGGGAAAGGTACTGCTGGTTGCCCGACACCACCAAGGCGGACCCGTCGGGAGCCCACGGGGAATGGCTCTGGGCGTACTGGTCGAAAAACGCCAGCATCAGGAAGGTTTCACCGCTGGGCGAAAAACGCAGCCCGCCCACCGGTGCGTCCCCATCCGAAGCCACATCCTGCTCGATCGCGCTCCCGTCCTCAATCCGCCATTCCATGGTCCGCTCTTCGCTGTTCAGCGCGACCCAGGCCAGCCGAGTGCCGTGCGGTTCCCAGAAGAAACCCAGCACCCAATCATCCTCCCGTACCGTGCGCACCGCGCTGCCGTCGGCCGCCAGGAGGCGCAGCCGGCGATAGGCCGGCGATCCCTCGGTCTGCCGGTCCGCCACCGCGATCACCCGACCGTCGGCCGACCACAGGAACGAGCACGCGCCCTCCACTTCTGCCAACCGCATCGGGGAGTAATCCCTTTCGTCCGGCTTGCCCAGCCACACCGCCTCGCTGTCCCCGCCGGGCGCCGACCATGCCAGCATCGTCCCGTCGGGAGACCACGCCGGAGTGCGGAACGAGCGCGACCGGCTGATGGGCTGCGCGGAAAACTCGGTGGCATCGTCGTTCAGCCGCAGCACCATTAGCTCCTCGCCGCTGTGCACTGCCAGCGACCGGCTGTCCGGCGACCAGTCGAAATACAGCGGCGCGCCCCGGACCACCGGCAACGCGGACGGGGGAGCGGTTTCACCGTCCACCGGATTGGCGTCGACCACGAACAGCGTCAGGCCTTCCGGTGTGGCGGCGGTGACTCCCAGCCGTTGGCTGTCGGGAGACCATTGCACGTAGTGGGGCGTGCCCTCTGCGATGGTCAGGGGCGCGGCGTTCACGAACACCGGGCCGCCCACGCCGTTTGATGACTCCAGCGACTGCACGCTCATCTCCGCATCGGACGGACGGCGACCGCTGATCAGGGACACGGCGATGCGGCTGCCGTCGGGCGACCAGACCGGCCAGCCGTATAGCCGCGTTTCGCTGGTCGGTTGGGCCACCACGCCACCCAGGCGCGCCAACGAGTCCGCGACCTCTCCCGCGGTGAGGGTATTCCGGTCGCTGCCGTCGGGATTGACCGTCACCAGCTGCCCGTGCGAGTCTATGTACGCGATACGATTGATGGGCATGGGATCATCCGCGGCGCCGGATTCGCTGCCGGGGGCGCAGGCCAGCGCAACTGCCACGACGAGGATCGCGGTGGCGGCCGCAGCCAGCCAGCGAGTGTTACGGGAAAGCATCCCGGCTACGTTATCACCAGCCAGTCTCCTTTGGCAACGCGACAATATTCATATCGGTGAACTATACCGTGTTAGCGACAACGCCATCCCATGGCAACATCGGGCTCACCTTCGACCAAACTAATTCTTTGACCACGTCGATGGGTTGATTACCTTCGATTTTGTGCCAGGTTTTTTGGTTAGCTTCCCATTGTTCGACGAACCCTCGGCGTACGCGGTCATGAAACAGCAACTCTTCCTCCTCAAACCTGTCCGACGTATCGCCTATAGGCAACGAAAGTTGAAAAAGCCGGTTGTGGGCTCGCTCTAGTCCGATAGCTGGATCGATATCGAGAAGTAGCGTCAAGTCGGGGTATCGCCCAATTGTCGCCAAGTCGTTCAACCACCGAATTTGCTTCACGTCTAAATTGCGCCCATATCCTTGGTAGGCAACTGTGGACCCGGTGAAACGATCACATATCACCACCGCTCCCGCTTCTAGTTCAGGGTAGACCTGATCGGCCATTAGCTCGGCCCGCGAAGCCTCAAACAGCAACAGCTCTGCGAGGTCTGAAATAGGCTGGTCGCTAATCAGATAACGCCGCAAGTAATCGCCTAAGGTTGTAGAACCGGGCTCACGTAGCAGAACCGTACGAAAACTGTGCTTCTGCAACTGTTCAGCCAGGATATTGGCCTGTGTCGACTTGCCGGCTCCGTCTCCGCCCTCGAAGGCTATGAAAAGACCCGACATGGCGGTCACCGGCCTGGAATTGGCGTGAACGTGATCGAACCGGTGGCTTCAGCGCGCGCCGTCAAGCCCAGGGATGTCACGGCCAGGGATGTCACGGCCGGTAGATCAACACGGCGCGTTGCGGGTCGCGCCCCCGGCTGGTGGAGGCCAGGTTGAATTCCTCGGCCAGCATGTGCTGCAGGCGACGTATGTAGGGCCTCTGCGGTTCAAGCTGCACGCTGAACTCGCCGGACAGGACCCTCTGCGCTGCCTGCTCCGCCTCTGCCCGGGCCGCGGCCTCCGCCTCGGCGTCCGACTCCTCCTTGAACCGACCCGATGGCGGCGGCAGGTCAATGCCCTGGTCCCGCGCGATGGAAGTCAGGAACTCGCTGACCTGGGGCACGGTGTTTTTCCGCAGCACGTAAACGGGAACGCTGTTGGTCTCGGCGATGCGCACCAACTGGCTGCCGCGCCGGTAGTGGTTCTTGGTGGTCAGCAGCACGTTGGCCCGCCGCAGTTCGCTGACGATCTCCGCCGTCGCGCCCCGTTCCGCCAGCGCCGCTTCCACCTTGTCCCGGCTCACGCCGAACAGGAATATGCGGACGTCCAGGCGAGGGCCGGCCGCTCCGCTGGCGTCCGGCTCATCCCGGAACTGCTCCGGCGGGTATTGCTCATAGGCGTCGCGTCCTCGTCCGTTCCGGTTACGGCCCCGGCGGTTGCGGATCTCGTTGGCCGCCCACGGCGTGGGCGCGGCCTCGTTCTGCCTGGTGGCGGCGGTTTTCGTGATGTTGCCGTCCTCGTTCATGTGGCGGACTTCGGGCTCAACCGGATACCCGCGCAGCCACTGGTCGACCACTTGCGCAACGTCGTCGTGTACCGCCACCTCGTTCCAGTCCTGGATCTCCACCACCACGTCAAACGTCGGCGGCGCTTTCCGTTCCAGCACGGTTTTCTGAGTGCCGCGGAACCGGGCTTCCTGGTCGCCCAGCGTCACCGTCTGCACGCCGCCGATCAGGTCCGACAGGGTGGGGTTCATGATCAGGTTGTCCAGCGTGTTGCCGTGCGCCGTCGCCACCAGTTGCACACCGCGTTCGGCGATGGTGCGCGCCGCCGATGCTTCCAGCGTGGTGCCCATCTCGTCGATGATGATCACCTGGGGCATGTGGTTTTCCACCGCCTCGATCATCACGTCGTGCTGCACGGTGGGCGTGGGCACCTGCATCCGGCGCGCGTGCCCGATGGCGGGATGGGGGATGTCCCCGTCGCCGGCGATCTCGTTGGATGTGTCGACGATGATCACCCGCTTGCGGGCTTCGTCGGCCAGCACGCGGGCGACCTCCCGCAGCATGGTGGTCTTGCCGACGCCGGGCCGGCCGAGCAGCAGGATATTCTTGCCGCCGTAGGCCAGGTCCTCGATGATCTTGATGGTGCCGAATACAGCGCGGCCCACGCGGCACGTGATGCCCACCACGCTGCCGTTCCGGTTGCGAATCGCCGAAATCCGGTGCAGCGTGCGTTCCATGCCCGCCCGGTTGTCACCGCCGAAATCCCCGACGCCCGATACGATGTGCTCCAGGTCCTCCCGGCCGATGGGTTCGTCATCCAGAATCACGTCGCCGGATAGAAAGCGCGCTTCCGGAGGACGTCCCAGGTCGAGAATGATTTCCAGGAGGTCCTCGAGGTCGTCCTGCTGCCGTAAACCGGCCAATACCCTGGGCGGCAGCACGTCCAGGAGTTGCTGCAATTCATCATGGGCCAGTTGCTCGACCGTTACCAACTATGCCCTCCTTGTCGCCGAAATGTGGTGGTGGGAAAGGAATTTATCGTGATTGTTGGTGCGTGATTGTTGTTGATTGTTATTCCTGGGCCAGGCGTCCCCGCACCCGCGGAGTCTCGATCAGGGGAGCGTTGTCGTCGAACGCCGGCCCGCCCGCCATCTCGACAAAATAGCGGTGGATGCGCGCGTCGGCGGTCAGTTCGGGGTGGAAAGCGGTGGCCAGCAGGTTGCCTTCCCGCACTGCCACGGGTCGGCCGTCCGGCAGGGCGGACAGCACGTCCACGTCCTCGCCCACCCGTATGATCACCGGCGCTCTGATGAAGATGGCGTGGTATGGGTCCGAACCCAGCCCCTTGATCTCAAGGTCCTGCTCGAACGAATCGACCTGCCGACCAAAGGCGTTGCGCCGGACGCCCACGTCCATGACCGCCAATGGTACGGGGTCCTCTTCGGTGATCTCGGCGGCCAGCATGATCATGCCGGCGCACGTGCCCCAGACCGCCTTGCCCGAAGACGCCATGTCGGCCACCGGTTCCCGCAGGTTGTACAGCGACATCAGGCGGCTGAGCGTGGTGCTCTCGCCGCCGGGGATTATCAGGCCGTCCAGCCCCTGAAGGTGTTCGGGCAATCGCACTTCCGAAGCGTTAGCGCCAATGCTGCGGAGCACGTGGCAATGCTCCGCAAAGTCTCCCTGTACTGCCAAAACGCCGATGTTCAACTAAGTGTCCAGCCGATAATGCTCTGATCCGTCCGTTGGTCGCAGTGGTGTTGTGTCATGGGGGCGCCGGCCCCCATGACGAATCAGGCTAAACGCTGCGCGGCGCCAGCAACTCGCTCTCCGCCAGTTCGCGAACGCTCCGGCCCACCATGGGCTCGCCCAGGTCGCGGGAGACTTCCGCCAGGATCTGCGGGTCGTTGTAGTGGGTGACCGCCTGCACGATGGCGTGGCCTCGGGACGCCGGGTCGCCGGACTTGAAAATGCCGGAACCCACGAATACGCCGTCGGCGCCAAGCTGCATCATGAGCGCCGCGTCGGCGGGGGTCGCCACGCCGCCGGCCGCAAAGTTGACCACCGGCAGCCGTCCTTCCTCGCGGGTCTGCTGCAACAGGTCGAGGCTGACGCGCAGGTCGCGGGCTTCCACCACCAGTTCGTCGTCGGGCATGGTGCGGAGCTTGCGGATGGCGTCCTGCACGGCGCGCATGTGCCGCACGGCCTCCACCACGTCGCCGGTGCCGGCCTCGCCCTTGGTGCGGATCATGGCCGCGCCTTCCGAGATGCGGCGCAGGGCTTCGCCCAGGTCGCGGCAGCCGCAGACGAAGGGCACGGTGAAGTCGTGCTTCCAGACGTGGTGCATTTCGTCGGCGGGCGTGAGCACTTCGGACTCGTCAACGTAGTCCACGCCCATGGCCTGCAGTATCTGGGCCTCCACGAAGTGCCCGATCCGGCATTTCGCCATCACCGGAATCGACACCGAGTCGATGATTTCGGCGATCATCGAGGGATCGCTCATGCGGGCGACGCCGCCGTCGGCCCGGATGTCGGCGGGGACGCGCTCCAATGCCATCACCGCAACGGCGCCCGCTTCCTGGGCGATCCGCGCCTGCTCGGGGTTGACCACGTCCATGATCACGCCGCCCTTGAGCATCTGGGCGTGGCCGGATTTGACGGTGAAAGTGCCGGTTAAAATTTCAGCAACCATTGAGATCGCCTCCTCTATTTCGCTAGGGATGCCAGTGGTTCATTATAGCCCGCACTGCCGGCGTTATCAATCGAAACCGCGCGCGTCAACCCCGGCGCCGGCAGCGCATAACCTCGGCCGGCAAGTGGCGGGAGTCCCCTGCTATTTGCCGGCAGCGTCCACTCGCCGGCTACTGTCCGTGTGTCACCGTGATCACTCTCTCCTCCGCGTTGCCTTCGAAAACCGCCCGCACCGTGATCTCGTTCGCGCCCGGCCGGAGCACGATGTTCGCCTGCCACCGGCCGGTGTTGTCCGTGGGCGCGGGAATGATTTCGTTCACCACCACCTGGGCCCCCGGCAGGGTCTCGCCGGAAACCGTCAGCACCTGGTCGGACACGACGGACCCGTCCTCCGGCGCCGTAACGTCCAGGAAAAGGGTCAACGGTGTGCTGTCGTATATCAGTTGCAGCAGTTGGTGTTTCGCCACCGGCGATGCGCTGTTGTTGCTTATCACCTCCACGACGTTGAACCCCTCTGCCAGCGGGATTGTCGCGATGAAGTGACCCTCCGAGTCGGCCCTCAGGATGATGCTGCGCTCCATATCCTCCCGGCTGTCGTACGTAACTTCAAGGATCGACCGGGGCAGCGTCGTGCCGAACAGATCGATCTCCGGCTGTCCTCGTATCACGTCCAGGTTGGCCGGGTAATGCACGACCAGGAAATGCGGCGCCGGCGTCGGGGTTGGTCGCGCCGGAGTGGGCGTGGGCGTAGGCGTGGGAGTGGGCGCCGGAGTGGGCGTGGGCAAGGATGTGGGAGTGGGCGCCGGAGTCGGAGTCGGCGGCGGTATCGTGGGCGCCAGCGTCGGCGTGGGAGTGGGCGGCGGCAAGGTGGGCTGTATCGGCGTCGGAGTGGGGGTGGGACGCGCTCTCACCATCGACGGCGCGTCGGGCACGCCGGGCAACGCGAAGACCCACACCGCCATGAATACGGCGATCAGGGCAAAGGCCAGAACCGCTGCTATGACCCTTTGTTGCACGGATTGCCTGGTGGGAATGACCCGAAGCCGCGTTCAGCGGCCCGGCCGCTGGCCCACCACCGATCAGCCCTCGGGCGAGCCTATGGGCAGCGTGAGGGTGAACGCGGTGTGATGGCCCGGCTGTGGAGCGGACACCGACTCCACCGACAATTCACCGCCGTACCGGTGGGCCAGCGTGCGGCTGATATACAGGCCAAGACCCGACGACGTCTTTTCCTCGCTGCGCCCCATCTCCGGAGTCCAGCCCCGCGTGAACAGGTGCGGACGGTAGTGGTCGGGTATGCCGGGGCCATTGTCGCTCACGTTCACCCTGAACACGCTGGCGTCGCGCGCCACCGAGATTTCTATGTAGTCGCCCCCGTAGCGCAGCGCGTTATCAACCAGGTTGGCGATGATGTGCTCCAGCGCGGCCGCGTCGGAATGCACCAGCCCGAATTCCTCGGGCTCCGACCACCAGGCGATGTCCTTGCCCTGTTCGGATGCCTGGCCCATGTAACGCTCCACGATGCGGCTGACCACCGCCGTCGGCTCCACCGGATAGCGTTCGGTGGGCGCGTCGGGCGCTTCCAGGTTGATCATCACCTGCATGTTCCCCATCATCAGCCGGAACGACGGGGCCTGTTCCTCGATTTCGTCCAGCAGTTCGTGGACCACGATGGATACGTCCTCCCCCGTGGCCGCCAGCACCCCGCGCACCTCCCGGCACTTGCCCAGGATGCGTCGCATGGGACGGCCCAGGTCATGCTGGAAGGTTTCGAATTGCTGCTCCGTCAGCCGGCTCCAGTCGTCCACTCCGTTGGAACCCTTTCCGTTGCCGTTGCGCCCTCCGGAGGCCATGTAGCCTCCCACCGCAATGACCAGGCCCACCACCACCCCGGCGATGCCGAAGTACGACAACGGTTCAACCGGCCACGGCTCCGGAAACAGCCACGTCAGCGGAACGAACAGCGACGCCACCATCACGGCCAGGCCCGCCACGGCGAGCAGGATTCCCGCGTAGGCCAGTATCGGATGTCCTCCCGTGTGCCGGGACGGTATCGTTGCCATGTGCCAAACCTAGTCCCGCGGCGGCAGCAGCCGGTAGCCCCGGTCCCGCACGCTCACTATGAAGTCGTTGGCGCCCAGCGGCCGGCCCAGGGCCCGCCCCATCGCCACCTTGATCTCGCGAATCCGCACCCTCAGCGAGGCCCGGGTGTCGTCCCCCTCCAGGTAGCGTTCGAGGCGGTCGAACGGCACCACGTTGCCCGGGCTGCGATACCAGGCCTGCGCAAGCTCGCGCAGGATGTCGAACCGTCGGCCCCTGACGTCCGCCACCGGAGTCTGCGTGCCGTCGTCGCCAATCACCAGCACCGCGCCGGCGTCGTCGTCCATCAATATGCGGCTCCCGATGGCGATGGTCCCGGGCTCCGCTCCCACCAGACGCCGCATGCGCAGCGCCACCTCTTCCGGCGACGCCAGCTTGTCAATGAACTCAACCGGCGCCTCAACCTGCAATGCGCTTCTCGCGACCGTGTCCCGCTCCACGCCCTGGCTGTACTGGGTGAACATCAACACGGGCAGGCGCGGCTGCTCTTCGACTATCTTCTTGAGCAGGTCCAGACCCTTGAACTGGTCGTCCCTGTAATCGCCGAGCCTCACGTCCAGGATCACGCCGTCGGGCATGGAGTCCTCAATCGCCTCCAACGCCGCCCACAGCATGTCGTCGGCGGAGCCGTGCGCTTCCTTGCTCACCACATTGGTGGTCCAGCCCTCGTCCTCAAGCCGACGCCGCACCGCACGCACGATGGCGGAGGTCGCCTCATCGTCAACGATCAGTATGTTTCCGGACCGCGGAGCCATTGCTCTCTACTCCCGTGCCGACCGCGGCCGGCTGCGGTGTCGGAAAATGCCGGCCAGGGGGATTTCCAGACCGGGCAGCAGCGGCGTGGTCAGAGTGTCGCCCACTGTCAGCGCGGGCCTTTCCACGTATTCACCATCCCGCAGTTCCAGCGGAGTTGCCGTTTCGTTGGCGTCGTCGAAGATCCAGTATTCAGGAACGCCGGCCTCGGCGTACACCTGCCGTTTGCGCACTAAATCGCGATTGCGGTCCGATGACAGGATCTCCACTACGATATCGGGCACGCCTTCGATCATCCGCTCGCCAACCCCTGCGTCGTTGCCGCGCAGGATCACCACCAGGTCGGGAACAAACAGGCGGGGCAGCTCCGACGGAAGTGCGACCACAACCTCGGCGTGTATCTCGAAGGCCGGATCGTCAAATGTGTCCTCGTAGGCACTGAAATAGTGACTCAATCGGACCTGTGCCCGTTGGTGGGCAATCCTCGGTCTCGGCATGATGTACAGTATCCCGTCGTCCAGCTCCATCTTGCGCTTGTCGTCCGGTTCCGGAAGATCCAGCTCAAGGTACTCGGCGATGGATACCCGCATCCCGCTGCGAGGTTTCGTCGGCGTGGTCATGGTTGATTGTTCCCTTCCGAATGCCATTATAAGGCCATTCGCCAACCCATGTCGTTGACGGCATCGGCGGCGTCTTACGCAAAGGGGCGACCGGTTGGCCGCCCCCGACAGTGGTCAAAGGTTCGCCGGGCAAGCTTCGCCGGGCAAGCTTCGCCGGACTAGGAATCTTTGGTCAGGTTGGTCAGGAATTCGGAGTTCGTCCGCGTGCGGGCCAGCCGCTCCAACACCCTCTTGGTGGCGTCGCCCATGTTGGCCTGGTCGCCGCCCGACGCCAGCGTGACCATCCGGCGCAGGAGCCAGATCTGCGGTACCGTCTCTGCGTCGTACAGCAACTCCTCCTTCCGTGTCCCGCTCCGCACCACGTCGATGGCCGGGAAGTAACGCTGGTCCGCCAGCCGGCGGTCCAGGTGCAGCTCCATGTTGCCGGTGCCCTTGAATTCCTCGTAGATCACCTCGTCCATCCGGCTGCCGGTGTCCAGCAGGCAGGTGGCGATGATGGTCAGCGAACCGCCTTCCTCCAGGTTGCGCGCCGCGCCAATGAATCGCTTGGCCGGATACAGCGCCGCAGGGTCGATGCCGCCCGACAGCGTCCGCCCCGAGGTCGGCAGCGCCAGGTTGTACGCCCGCGTCAGCCGGGTGATGCTGTCCAGCAGGATCACCACGTCGCGGCCGGTTTCCGTCATGCGCTTGGCGCGTTCCACCGCCAACTCGGCCACGCGGCACTGTTCCTCCACTGACTCGTCGAACGTCGATGCGAACACGTCGCCCTTGACGGCGCGCCTCATCTCCGTGACTTCCTCCGGCCGCTCCCCGATGAGCACCACCATGAGGATGACGTCCGGGCGGTTCTCGGTGATGGCCGCGGCGATCTGGCGCAGCACCGTGGTCTTGCCCGCCTTGGGAGGCGAGACCACCAGCCCGCGTTGCCCCAACCCGATGGGCGCGAACAGGTCGATCATGCGGGAGGGCAATCCGCCCTGCGCGTGTTCCAGCACGATGTGGTCGTTGGGAAATATGGGCGTCAGCGACTCAAAAATGCGGCGGTTGGCCTGCGTCTGCTGCTCCGGCTCCATGAGGTTGATGCTGGTGACCCGCGTCAGGCCGTGGTGCCGTTCGCCGTCCTTCGGAGGCCGCACCGTTCCCGACACCGTGTCGCCGGTCTTCAGGTTGGAGCGGCGGATCTGCGACTGTCCAACAAAAACGTCGCCGGCCACCGGCGGGTAATGCATCGACCGCAGCAACCCGTGCCCGGCGTCCATCACCTCAAGCACGCCCGACGCCACCAGTTGGTTCCTCGCGGCGGCGGCCTGGCGCACCCGGTGGAACAGCGCGTCCCGTCCCAGCTCGGACAGATTGCCGTCGTCCCGCAGTCCCACCTCGGGCGCAAGTTGCATCAGATCGGCCTGCGACATCGTCGCCAGGTCCACTATGTCCACCGGATTTCCGGTGTAGGCTCCGTTGGAGGGCGCTGGAAAATCGCCATCAGCGTCCTCATCTCGCCCTCGGTCCATGGCGAGCTTCGCGTCGTCATCGACCGGTGGGGGACGGCGTCGTCGGCGGGGGGCGGTTGGGGCCCCGGTGCGGGCGCGAACCATATCGTCAGCCTCCGGATGCTTGCTGCCAGTCCTGCAGGAATCGCGACAGGCCGGCGTCGGTCAATGGGTGTTTGATCATCTGGGTCAATACGTTGTACGGCACGGTGGAAATGTCCGCGCCGGCGGCCGCGGCGGTGGTGCAGTGTCGCGCTCCGCGAATGCTGGCCGCCATCACCATCGTCTCCACATTCTGCTCCCGGTACACGGCAACGATGTCCCGGACCAGCTCCATGCCGTCCTGGCCGATGTCGTCCAGGCGCCCCACGAAGGGACTCACCACGGTGCTGCCCGCGTTGGCGCCCAGCAGGGCCTGGTTCACGGTGAACACCAGCGTCTGGTTGATCTGGATGCCGTCCCGCGCCAGTACGCTGATCGCCTTGAACCCCTCCTCGGTGCTCGGGATTTTCACCCAGGGGTTGGGGATCCACTCGGCGATGTCTCTGCCCTCGGCAATCATGCCCGCCGCGTCGGTGCTCACCACCTCCACCGAGATGGGGCCGTCGATGATGTCGGCGATTTCCTGCACGGCAGCGCGGTAGCCGGCCGCGCCTCCGATCCCCTCTTTGGCCGCCAGCGACGGGTTCGTCGTGACGCCTGAGATCACGCCCAGCTCGGCGCCGGACCGGATCTCATCGATGTTCGCGGTGTCCAGAAAGAGTTTCACTGGTCATCCTCCCGTTGTATTTGTCCCGTCTGTATCGTCAAAAATGTTGCTTATGCGCACTCGGGGAGACCCCTCATGGCCCGGATGTTCGCGCCAGGATCGTACGTTGCGCGACTCAGACAATGGCGGCCGCCGGTAACGCGGCCCAACTGCGATCGAGATTCTGCTCTGCCAGCTTCTACTGCGTCGAAAAGGACCACCAACCCGGCCGGTTGAATGGCAACTGCTTGCCTTCCCGCACCGTGTTCCTGGCCTCGCCCATCAGGGCGCAGAACAACGGATGCGGTCGATTCGGGCGCGACTGAAATTCGGGATGAAACTGCACGCCCACCATGAAGGGATGGTTGGGCACCTCCGCGGCCTCAACAAGTTCGCCGTCCGGCGACAGGCCGCTCATCACCATCCCCGATGCTTCCAATGATTCCCGGTATTTGTTGTTGACCTCATAGCGGTGCCGGTGCCGCTCCATGACCTGGTCGCGGTCGCCGCCGTACGCCTGGGCCACCTGCGATTTGCTCTGCGGCCGGCAGGGATATTGTCCCAGCCGCATCGTCCCGCCCAGGTCCGTGATGCCCCTCTGCCCGTGCATGATATCGATCACCGGCTGCTGGCAGTCCGGGTCCAGTTCCGACGAGTTGGCCCATCGCAGCCCCGCAACGTCCCGCGCCCAGTCGATCACCATGACCTGCATGCCCAGGCAGAGGCCTAGGTACGGCACCTCTTTGTGCCTTGCGTACCGGCTGGTTTCCACCATGCCCTGCACGCCGCGCGGCCCGAAACCTCCAGGCACCACGATGCCGCACACGTCCCGCAGGTGTTCCTCCGGTCCGTCCCGCTCCACCGCTTCGGAATGCACCCAGCGCACGTCCGCCCGCAGCCCGCAGGATGCCGCCGCGTGTCGCAGCGCCTCTCGCACCGACATGTAGGAGTCCGGATATTCCACGTACTTCCCCACGATTGCGATCGGGACCGTCCGCTCTGCGGCGTTCATGCGGTCCACCAGGTCATACCATTCGCTCAGTTCCCGCTGCCCGCCCAGGCTCAACGACTGCGAGAGATACCGGCCCAGGCCGAATTCCTCCATGATCAGCGGAACCTCGTAAACGTTGTTCACCGTGGGCATCGGGAACACCGCGTCCGTTTCCACGTCGCAGAACAGCGAAAGCTTCTCCTGGATGCTCGGCGTAATCTCCGTGTCGCTCCGGCAGATGAGCGCGTCCGGCTGGATGCCGATGCTTCGCAGTTCCTTTACGCTGTGCTGCGTCGGTTTGGTTTTCAGTTCCTCCGATGCCGAGATGTACGGCAACAGCGTCAGGTGCACGTAGAAAACGTTGTGCCGACCCACGGTGTTGCGCATCTGCCGTATGGCTTCCAGGAATGGCAGGCCCTCAATGTCTCCCACCGTGCCGCCCACTTCCACCACCACGACGTCCGAGTTGGACCTCTCCGCCAGGTTGATCAACCGGTCCTTGATCTCGTTCGTCAGGTGGGGCACCGTCTGGATCGTACCGCCCAGGAAATCCCCGCGACGTTCGCGGGTGATCAGTTCCAGGTATGCCTGGCCCGCCGTCACGTTGCTGTCCCTGGTCAATTCGATGTCGATGAACCGTTCGTAGTGCCCCAGGTCCAGGTCGGTTTCGCCCCCGTCCTTGGTGACGAACACCTCGCCATGCTGGTAGGGCGACATTGTCCCGGGGTCCACGTTCAGATAGGGGTCGAGCTTTAACACCGTCACCGAGAGCCCTTGACTTTTCAGGATGCGGCCGATGGACGCAACGCAGATACCCTTGCCGATGGAGCTGACCACGCCCCCGGTTACGAAAATGTACTTAGTGGGCATACGCGCCTGGTGACATCAACGCCCGCATCCTCATCGTGGTGAGGCCCGTCGCGCCAACCATGACTGACATGTATCGCGTCAACGGGGCGTTTCTCGTTGGGAAAAAGCTGATCGCCGGAAGACTTGCCTGCCGGTCGATCCAACGGCACTGGACGGTGCGCACTGTAAACAATTCGGGACGCGCGCCATCCTGAACACCCACATACTACAACGCTCGCCCGGGGTAGTCAAGAAATCCGTGTGCATCCCGGGGCAATCCCATTTGGGATGTACAGATTCGTCACTCCGGCGAAAGCCGGAGTCCACAGGCCGCAGGATGACGACCACGGTCGCGAAACAGTCGCCTCCAGGCAATGGCTGCCGTCATACCGGCGAAAGGCGGCATCCAGGAATGCCGGACCAAGGAGCCAAAGGTCGAAATGCGATTGCCCTGATTCAGGCTCCAGGGACTTTCGATTCTCCACGAGATCCCCTCTCTACTCTTTCCCACCGCTGGTGACACTTCCCCCTTTCCTCCACTCGTCACCCATCTCTAACATAGTTAACAAGAGCCTCAAATCCGTCCCGCCGCCATCCCCCGAGCCATCCCAATCCCCATGTCCAAACAATGCCCCACGTCCAAACGCCGAACTCCCCAATGCCACTGCCCCCAAAGCCCCCCCCCCCCCCCCCCCACCCCGGGAGAAGGGCCCCGCAAACCCCCCCCCCCCCCCCCCCCCCCCCCCC
>JAJDXU010000011.1 GCA_022823105.1 Dehalococcoidia bacterium | reverse complement strand
GGTCTGAGTTATGTGTGCGATTGGGCCAACGACGAGCAACCCTACCCCATGACCACCGGCGGCCATCCGTTTTATGCCCTGCCCCTGCTATTCGAGCTCGATGACGTCGCCGCCATGGCGCAGCGGAAAGTCACGGTGGCGGATTATCAACGCAGGCTCACCGAGAGCTTCGACATCTTGCGGCAGGACGGCGCCTCCAACGGCAGGGTCATGGCGCTGAATTGGCACCCCTGGCTGGTTGGGCAGCCCTTCCGCGTCGGCGCGGTGGATTCGGCGTTGGAGTACATGATGGGCAGCGGCGGCGTCTGGGCGGCCACCGGGTCCGACATCATCGAACAGTACCGGGCCCAGGCGACCTAGCGGGAGACAGTTATGGCTTCCTCATTGATTCGCGGCAGATACCTCCTGAGCGCGGCCGACGACAGCGGCCCCATCGACACTCTCCACGATGCTGCCGTTTACCAGGAGGATGGCGTCATAGTGGACGTCGGCGCATTCGAGGAATTGCGTGGCAGATACAATCCGGACTCTGAGTTGGGCGGAGCGAACTACGCAATCATCCCGGGACTGGTCAACTCCCACCATCACGGACGCGGTGTCACCACCCTGCAGATGGGCACCTGCGACGATTGCCTGGAAACGTGGATCCTGGCCGGTTGGGGTCGCCGTCCTTATGACCACTACCTGATGACGTTGTACACGGCGATCAATCTTCTCGAATCCGGCACCACCACCGTCATGTACAACCATCCCCAGACCGCTGCCGCCACCCTCCGGGAGGACGTGGACGCAGTCCTGCGGGGTTTCCTGGACGCCGGCATGCGCGTCGCTTTTTCCTGTTACCTCCGCAACCAGAATCGGGTGGTTTACGCAGACGACGACGACTTCCTTGCGGGGCTGCCCACGGATTTAGCCAGCGACGTCCGTCGTTACCTGGCGGCCAGTCACATGAGCGATGACGACTACTTCGCCTTCTGCGATGAGATGTACCGTCAGTACCACGATGATGGATCGGGCCGCGTTCGCGTGCTGCTCAGCCCGGCCAACGCCCAATGGAATTCCGATGATTTCCTGCTGCGCACAAAAGCGCAGGCGGCGCGCTGGCAGACGGGCATCCACATGCACCTGGTGGAAAGCCCCTACCAGAAGGACTATGGCATAAGGACGTGGGGAAAGACGCCGGTGGAGCACCTTCAGGATCTGGAATTCCTGGGACCCGAAGTCTCATTCGCCCATGCGGTGTGGTTGACGGACCGGGACATCGACATCCTGGCCGACGCGGGCGCCACCGTTTGCCACAACGCGAGTTCCAACCTGCGGCTCAAGAACGGCATCGCGCCCGTGAACCCGATGCTGGCCCGCGGCGTGAATGTCGCGATGGGCACCGACAGCACCGCGATCAACGACGATGACGACCTGATCCAGGAAATGCGGTTGGTGAGCAAACTGCACCGCCAACCAGGCCTCACCGAGCCGGCCATCACCTCAGGGCAGGTGCTGGGCATGGCCACCGCGAACGCCGCCGCTCCCACCGGGTTCTCGCGTGAGATCGGCGCGTTGCGCCCCGGCCGGCGCGCCGACCTGGTGCTGATCCGCCTCGACGAACTGTCCGACCCCTACCTGGATGACGACGTGCCTCCGGTTGAGGTGATCCTCGGTCGGGCAAGGTCGCGGGACATTGCGGCAACCGTCGTTGACGGCGAAGCGCTCATACGCGACGGCCAGCACCAGCGCGTCAACAAGTCGGACGTGGCGCGGGAATTGAGAGAGCAACTGGCGCGACCGGTGGAACCCGAGACGCTGTCGGTGCGGCGCATGGCCGCCCAGCTTTCACCCTACGTGGAACGTTTCTACCTTGACCACGCGCCAGCCATGGGGAATCCCCATTACGTGTACAACAGCCGCACGTGAAACGCTGCTGGCCGGTTTCCCGCCCCGCCTATCCCAGCGACCGGCCTGCCGTCGATTCAGAGGTCCACCGGCAACTGCGGCACGCCATCCTCCAACCTGAGGACGTAACCATAATCATACCCAAGTTCGCGGATCCGGTCGCCCCCGTGATCATGGTCAAACACGCAGACAACCTGCCGCACGGTGCTGCCGGCGCGCTCCACGGCCTCAATGCACCTCAGCAAAGAGCCTCCGGTTGCGCAGGTGTCATCCACAATGGCCACCTCCGACGCCAGATTGCCCTCAATCTGGTTCAGAAGCCCATGCCCTTTGGCCTCGGCGCGCACGTAAAATCCCGAACGCGGCAGAGGCGACTGGTGCACAACGGCGGCCACCACGGGGATGGCCGCCGTGGCCGGTCCTCCGACGCAGCGCACATCATCATTGAGCAGTTCCGTAATCCGCTGCCCGGCAAAGCTGCTGAAATCGGACCGCAGCATCAGCGCTCGCCCGTTGACGTACCATTCGGTGGTCTGTCCGTCGGTCAGGCTGAACTGACCTCGGTAAACGTGAGCCTGAACCAGGTCGCACATCTCTTGCAATTTGTCGGTCATCGTGGCGGCCGATTCTTTCTCGGGGAATGCTCGCCGGCTGAGCCAGGTCTTATCCCTAGACTGAACGCATCGGGTCGTCGAATCCGATCCAACCCTCCCACGGTCCCGGCATGGATAACATTGCTCCGGGTAGCCGGCGCAAACAACAGCTCGAAAGCGCCGGCGCCCCGGAGATCTCAGTCGTTTTGAATGGCAACCCTGAATGCAGGATTCAACATATAGGTGTCGAGCCTCTTGTGGAATTCCACGGGGCGTGCCAGGCTGATGTTTCCGTTGGCCCGCTGTACGCGACGCAAAGCGTGTCCGATACTGACCTGGGTGGTACGAATGGTGTCCGTTTCGATACCCAGCTGTGTAGTTATAGCCTCTCTCGTCATGCCCTCCGCCCCCGCATCAGCCAGGATGGACACCAAGCGCCGGGCGTTTTCCGACATGTTTCTCACCAGTTCATTACCCAACCGGCTGTCCCACTGCGCCGGCCACGCCGGCTCGGGCAGGGACTGCCGGTAGGCGATGCCTGATGCATGATTCGCGAAAACCGGTCGGTATGCTGTTGGCGATTCCTCCGCCGGCACGGCCGCGCTCCACTCAACATGGGAATCTCCGTCATCCTCCAATGTCGTTTCGGATACGGACACGGAGGTTCCGGCAAGCGCCAGTTGGTTGGGGTCTCCCATCGACGCGATGCGTCGCAGTGCTTCCACTGTTCCGTCCGGGTCACCCTCGATGCTGATTTTGATTACAATGGGCGGCATTATGCGCTCCGGGTGTTTCATGCAGGTAATGTTTCCGCCAATAGTATCACGTTTTTGGGACAATTGGACTGGTTTTTACATCTTTGTGCGCACACACATTACCGATTTAGTGCATCTTTGGATGTGCCCCGGGTGCACGCAGGTCCCGGCTGCCAACAGCTTCGCGTTTTTGGACTGCGCGTTGCCCTGAAAGGAACCTTATGCCTCAATATGCCCTTGCCGTCGACGTGGGCGGCACTTTCACCGACCTGGTGCTCTGCGATCTCCAATCCGGATCGCAGGCGGTGCACAAAACGCCTTCCACACCTGACGATCCATCGGTCGGATTCTTGCACGGACTGAGTGAGATCCTGGATCAGGCGGGCGCAAATCCCGCCGAGGTTGTTCACATCCTGCATGGCACCACCATCGCCACCAATTCCGTGTTGGAGAACAAAGGGGCTCCCGTCGGGTTGCTGGTGACGGCCGGCTACAAGTACGTGCTGGAGATAGCCCGGCATGGCACGCCCAGGCTGGTCAATCCCAACACCTGGGTCAAGCCCGTCCGCCCCGTGCGGCCGAGAGACTGCCTGGAGATCGATGAACGCACAACCTTCGAGGGAGAGATCCTGCGGGAATCGGATGAGGCCGAAATAGTCCGCGCGGCTCAACACTTCGCTCGAGCAGACGTCGCGGCAATTGCCGTCGCTTTCCTCCATTCGTACGCCAATCCAAACAACGAGCAGCGCGCCCGGGAGATTCTACATCGCGAACTGCCGGATGTCCCCGTGTCCCTGTCTTCCGAAGTGCTACCGGTGTACCGGGAATATGAACGCGCCATAACCACGGTTTTGAACGCGTATGTAACCCCTCGCGTGAGCCGGTACATTGACAACCTGAAACTCTCCCTGGCTTCGTTGGAAACTCCGGCTTCACTGTCCATTATGAAATCCAACGGGGGGATCATCGGCGCCGACGCTGCGGTGCGGCAACCCGTGTACACCGCCCTGTCCGGGCCGGCGGCCGGTGTAATCGCCACCTCGCAGATTGCCAAATCCACCGGCGCCGCCAATTGCATATCGTTCGACATGGGAGGCACCAGCACCGACGTATCGCTGCTGCGCAACGGCCAGCCGGGTTTGACCCTCAACGGCAAATTGGGTGATTGGCCCATCCAGCTCCCGATGCTGGACATCGCAACGATCGGCTGCGGCGGTGGCAGCATCGCCGCCGTTTCACCCTATGGCAGTTTGACCGTTGGGCCCGACAGCGCGGGAGCCGACCCCGGTCCGGCCTGTTATGGCCGGGGCGCCACCTCTCCCACGGTGACCGACGCGAACCTCGTCCTGGGAAGGGTGAACACGCGGATCGCAGGCGGCCAACTGGTTCTGGACCAGCACGGCGCCGAGAACACCATCCTGGACGCTGTCGCCGCACCACTGGGCCTCGATCTGCCCGCTGCGTCCAGCGGCATAATCAGGATCGCCAACAACGCGATGGTCGGAGCCATCCGCAACATCAGCGTCGAGCGGGGCCACGACCCTCGGGATTTCGCGCTGGTGGCATACGGCGGAGCCGGGCCGATGCACGCCATCGATGTCGCCAACCTCCTGGGCATCGAAACCGTTATCATTCCGGCGCACCCGGGCATCACCTCCGCGTCCGGCTTGCTCGCTGCCGAATTCAAAAACGACTACGCCAGAACCATCCCCCAGCAGGGTGATGACCATGACGTCTCCGGAATCGCCCAGGTCTTCGCCCGACTGGAGCGGGAAGGTGTGGAATGGCTGGAGGCGGAGGGTGTGCCAGCATCCAGCCACAACCTGGCCCGGTCCGCCGACCTGCGCTACGCGCACCAGGGATCCGAGTTGACGGTGCCATACGCGGACTCAACCGTCAGCGATTCCGGTCTCCGCAATCTGGTCGAAAGATTCCACCTGGAGCACCAACAACTGTACGGCTTCTCCCTCGACCAGGCCGTCGAGATCGTGACGCTGCGGGTGACCGCGTCGGGCCAGGTGGGCACGACGGTTTCCCCGGCTGATGCCGAACCCGGTCCTCCCAACCCATCCAGCCCCACGGCCACCGACCCCGAAACTCATCGACCGGTGTATTTCGACGAGAGTTCAACGTTCGTCAAATGCCCCATCTATCGGCGTGAGGACCTGGCCAAAGGTTCCTCCATCGAAGGCCCGGCCGTATTTGAAGGTATGGACTCCACGGTGGTCATCAATCCGGGCTGGATCTCCCGCATTGATCCGCACGGCAACTGCGTCATACGCGCCAAAGGACGGGAAACATGAACGATACGAACGCCGCTCGCGTCGACCCCATCACGCGCCAACTGATCCGCGGCAGTCTGCGGGCTGCGCGCCTTGAGTGCGAGTTGATCATCGAACGCACCGCGATGTCGGCCTTCATCCGCGAGAAAAAGGACTACACCGTCAGCTTCCTGGACCGGCACGGCCAGGAGATCTACGGCGACACCATGGGAAGCGACATCCTGGGTTGCGTCTGGCAGCACTATCCGGTCGAGTCGATGCGTTCCGGCGACCTCTACTGGTACAACGACCCATACCTCTCGGAGGGCAGCATCACCCACACTCCCGATATGGTGTTCATCGCTCCGGTATTCTGCGAGGATGAGATTGTGGCGTACTGTCATTCCTTTGCCCACTTCTGGGATCTGGGCGGCTCACGCCCCGGCAGCATCGGGCCCGCCAACACGGAGATATTCCACGACGGCACCCTGGTTCCTCCCATCAAGATCATCGACGCCGGCCGGCTCAACGATGAGGCCTACCGCATCATCCTGCGCAACTCACGTTATCCGGACCTGCTGGAAGGCGATTCGCGAGCGCTGATGTCTGCTGCCAACCGTGCCCAGGAGCGTCTCCTGGAGATGTTCGACCGGTTCGGGAAACAGACCATGCTCGACGCCATAGAAAACGATCAGGCCGACACCGCTCGGCTGGTGCGTGACAAGACCCTGGAACTGATCCCGGAAGGCGAGTACTCCGTCCGCGATTACATGGACCACGCCGGCCTGGGCGACCACTGGCATTCATTCCACCTCAAGCTCAGCAGGAAGGGCGATGAGGTTCTGCTCGATGCAACGAGCAGCGACGACCAGGCCGACGGCTCCATCAATTTCATCGCCAGCGACGGCGCGCTCAAGGCATACTTCGGCCAATATTTCCACCAGTTCGACGCGTCGCTCCTTGCCAATCACGGCCTCCTGGCCGGTATCGACGACGTGCAACTTCGCACCGGAAGCATCCTGCGTCCCGAATGGCCCGCTGCGCTGGGCTGCCGTGCCCACACTTTCACCAAGCTCAAAAGCGCCGTCCGGGCCGTCTTGGCCCAGGCCACAGACGGCAACGTGATGGCCGGCGCCGCCGTGTACGTGATCGCCTATTGGCGCATGAAAGACCGCGACACCGGGGCGTGGCTGCTCTGCACCGACGGCATTGCGGTTGGCCACGGCGCTCGACCCTTTGGCGACGGCCTAGACGCCATCTACCAGAGACACAACGAAAACTATCCCGGCGAGTTCATGGAAATGGAGTACCCCCTCCGCCTGGAACGGTATGCAATCTCCACCGACTCCGGCGGACCCGGCAAGTTTCGCGGTGGTTGCGGCGTCATTCGCGATGTGCGGCTGCTGGCCGACGAGGGCACCTTCGGCCTGCGCGTCGAGAACAGCCTCTTCCCCACGTGGGGCGTCGCCGGCGGCATGGGCGGCGGCGTGTCCCGGGTGGTCCTCAACCCCGGCGCTGCAGGTGAGCGGGAAATACGACCCTTCTCAGACGACAACCACTGGAAATGCGGCGACCTGGTCCGCATCTACACCGCCGGCGGAGGAGGTTGGGGAGACCCGCTGGAGCGCGACGTCGAGATGGTCCTGGACGATGTGCTGGACGGCTTTGTCTCCGTTGACGCTGCCCGGGACAGCTACGGCGTGATATTTGACTCCGAAAACCAACAGGTTGACCGAACTGCCACGGAGCGGAAACGCGACGAGATTCGCGCCGCCCGCGGCAACACCCGTATGTTTCACCGTTTCAACTACTTCCAGACCGAGGCTGAGGAGTTTGAGTGGGTGAACCGCAACATCCCAAGGGACAAAGGTGCTCACTGATACGCGCCAGCCGCGCGACCGGGTTCAACGTACTCCGGAACTCCGCGCGTGCTATGCCTGGGTCAATCCACGAAACAGCAATCGATAGTTGCCGCGCGCCGGCCCTTCCGTCACGCGCATGATTCCGCAGTCAAGGCCGGCATCGCAGGCGCTACGAACCGTCTCCTCCCAATCATCAGCGGGGTCTGTCGGCCATCGCGTGTCCTGACTTTCCCATACCCGGATTCCGGTTCCATCACCCTGGCGCGCCACGACGACATCCGGCAACAACCCCTGTTCTCTCCTCCCAATCCGGTGATGCTCACCGCCTTGACCCATCGCCGTGCGCCGCCACCAATTCAGCGCGCTGGACTCATCGCCGTACCAGGCAAGGCCCGAATCCCCTATATCCGTGGAATTCGCGTCCCAGCCATCCCCGGTATGGACTGCGTCCGCGGTCACCACGGCGCTTGGCCGGCCAATATCCTCCACAACCACCTCTGCCCTTGGTGTTTCAACGACGCAATCCTCCAATCGGTTGACCTCCAAATCCAACCGGATGACCCCGTTCCTCAGCTTGGCGCGAAACACCGCGCCCGCCTGATCCTCCACGGTCTGCGTAACATGGCTCCTGAGTGCGGCGGCGAGGCGGGAGCGCTCACGGAATATCCGCTCCGGTAAGTATCCTTCCGCCCTCAGCAGCGCGAGAAAATCCTTCGTCACGCGGGCTGCCATCCATGGACTCGGAATCAAGTCGATCAACTGGCGCGTGAACCATTCGATCCTGACCGTTCCGCCGGTCCTCCTGTCCGCTTCGCTCAATCCGCGAACATCGTCCACATCAACGGACGCCCGTCGCGCGGCGCCCGTTGATTCTCGATCCATGATTGAGGGCGCAGCGACCGCCGCCCAGTTTATGTCGACCAGGATGTGTTTTTGCCAGTCCAACCGCACCCAGCCGTCGTCCTTCCTGTGCAGCGCTGTCGCCGCCAATTCGCCACGACCTGTTGGCTGCTGACTGCTTCGACGAAACCGCCCCGGGCCACGCTCCCGATTCACAACCACCTCATCGACAAGGTCGGCCAACCCCTCTCGCTCCAGCCCACGCTTGACCTGCTGCACCGCAACCCGTACGTTGGAGTTCGCGCAAATGACGTAGCATTGGTCCAAAGCCGGGTTCCCCGTCCGGTGCGCGCCGGGTTGCCGCATGATACGCCCCACCAACTGCGTGATCGCCCGTTGGGCGGTGGTATTGTCGAGCATCACCAGCACGTAAGCGAAAGCGCAGTCCCAACCCTCCATCAGGGCAGCCCTGGTGATGATCCAACGAATCTGCGAATAAGGGGAGGTCAGGTCGACGCCCGATATTTCCCGGGACTCGCTGGACTGGATCGCCACGTGATTTGCCGGGATGCCCAGGCCGCGAATCAAAAATTCGCGCACGTCCTCCGCATGCACCCGGCCGGCATCTCGCTGGTCCTGCCCCGTGCGCTCCACCCGCACCACCGCAATGGGCCGGATGTACCGGTTGGAGACAGAATGGAAAGATTCGGCAGCGTTGGTCAGATCTTCCAGCCTGGCGGCGGCATGCGATACCACCCGTCGCCAGTCCCCGTCGGGATGGGCCTCCACCTGCACCGGCAACTTGACCATCTGCTCATCTTTGAGCCGCGTGCCGGAGATGTCCACCAGGAGGTTCGATATGCCGGGATTCGGTGTCGCCGAGAGTTCCACCACCAGACTGGGGTCGAACTGGTTGATGGCCCGCACGTATTCCTGGTTGGAATCCGGGTCGCGGCTGCCGTACGCTTTGTGCGCCTCATCTAATATGACCACCGGGCGTTGCATCTTCAGCACGTTGAACAGGCTGTGCTTGATGCCGGGGCCGTGGTTCCGGATTCCCGACCGGTTCACCAGATCCAGGTCCGGAAATTCGCTGAGCAATGTCCGGGATGCCTCGCCGGCGTCGTCCGAAGGGAACAGGGTCGCGTATCGGCCGGAGTTACGGAACATGCGCAGAAAGTCGCGGTTCCGTTGCCGATTCGCCGCCGGCAGGCTCAGCAGCATTATGCAAAGGTAGTTTTCCAGATCATCACGGGTCAACGCATCATCTTTCTCCAGGAACTTGACCCGACCCCCGGCGCCGGTGTCCAGCAGTTGCCGACATGGATGCTGCCGGTCGCGCAGCGCGTGCCTGGTCTGCTGGTAAATGGCGGCGGTCGGCGTGATCCATAAAACGAGGCCGCTCTCCCGGTGGAGGCTCCGCAACGCGGCAGCGGCCAGCAGCGTCTTCCCGCCGCCGGTCGGCACCTTGAAGCACACGTGCGGAATTGGACGCCCGGCCGCGTCATGGCGTGCGACGTAATCCCCGGCGTTGGCCGGCAATGCGCCCTGCTCGCGGAGACGTTCCCACGCCTCGGCCGGCGCGTCAACGGCAGCCGCCGGGCGCCCGGCACCGCTATACCGCGAATAACCGGGACTGGCGCCTTGGCTTTCAAGCAGGGCATCGCGCCATTGACGGAAGGTCGCCAGCGCTTCCTGCTGGTACTCCTTCAACTCCAATTTATCGCGGCCCCTGTCCGGCGAAATTGAGTACGTCATAAGGGATCTGGCAGAATGTGATCCCCATCTGGGTCAGGTCCTTTTGGCTGATGAATTTCCCGGGCCCGAACACCACGGCGTTCCTGCCGCGCCCTTTGCTTCGCTCTGAAATACACCCCGCCTGGGACTCAGTGAGCAAACTCCGCTCGCTTTCCAGGTAGGCGAGATCCGGTCGGTACAGCAGGTAGTAATCGGTGTCGTCCGTGCTGCATATCAGGCCGTCTCCATCCTTGGCTGCGAGGTCCGGATCGTATGTCGTCCCTGCGCAACTTACCTGGAGCAGATAGGCTGCCAGCGACTCGTAACTGGGCAGACTGTCTCCGGTGAGCATCAACTCCGCGTCGATGGGCTCGCCAAGCGTGCAGAAAGTGAATGATCCGCCCAAAGGCGCGACCGTCGCACGACGCGCCGGGTCGCACACTCCTTCGGAGACGCGGCGAATCCGCTCAGCGGTGATGGAATCCGCGTATTCTTCCTTTTCCACCAGGATAAACCGGCGGGCGGCGCCGTCCTCGTGGTTGAGTTCCAGTACGGCGTGGGCGGTGGTGCCGGTGCCCGCGAAAGAGTCGAGCACTATATCGCCGTCGTCCGGCGCGCCGATTCGCACGATGTCCTTCAGCAGCTCCACGGACTTGGGATACGGGAAGTTCCCGGGCACTTCGGGAAATATCGCCCGGAGAGTCTCCCCGCCGGCACGGCTGCTGTACTCCCGTTTGTAGAACAGGGACTTTGGCTTGGCAGTCGGCCTGCCGCCCGTGGGGGGCCGCTGCTTGGAATAGATCGCGACTTTGCCCTGCTTGTCGCGCCGCGCGAATACATCCCCAGGGTTGTCCCAAATGCGCTGCTTGCTCCACCGCCAGATGCTGGTGGCCGGGTTGTTCCGCGTCGCCGGCAACACCGCGGTATAGGGCCCTCCGGTGGTCGGCGGTTGGTCATCCTCGGTGATCAATATCTCGTCCCGTGGCCCAACAAATATGGGGTAGCGTAGGCTTGGCGAGTAGGTCAGCGCGCCCCTCTGCAGCGCCTCGCTCCGGTAAAACCCAGCATCGTCCCGTTCCCACCTGGCCAACTCCTCGTCACCGATGGGGAACTCTCCCAGCCGTACCTTGGCCCTGTCCTTCGCGTACACCAGGCAATGCTCATGGGTGCCGGCGAATCCGAACTGGTCGCTGCTGCCCGAAAGGTTGGGTATCACCACCAGCGACGATATGAAGCTGGCCTCACCGAATATCTCGTCCATCATCAGGCGAAGGTGATGGTGCTCGTTGTCGTCGATCGAAACGAAAATAACGCCGGAATCCGCCAGCAGCTCTTTCAGGAGATGGAGGCGGGGCCACATCATGCACGCCCATTTGTCGTGCCGCTCCAGATCGTCGCCATCCACGGTGATCTTCGACCCGTCATCCAGGTTGCTCCGCAGCCAGTCCAGCAGATCGGGGCTGCTCACACTGTCGTCATAAACCCAACCCTCGTTGCCCGTGTTGTACGGCGGGTCGATGTAGATGCACTGGATCCCGCCGGCAAAGTGCGCCAGCAGAGCTTTCAACGCCTCCAGGTTATCCCCGTGCACAATCAGATTATCCCCGGTAAATGGTTGCGGATTCAGGGAACGATGAGGCTGAGGTACCAACTCACGGAACGGGAGCGTGAGATGATGGGCGTAGATGCTGTGTTTACCCTTGAACTCCAGCGTGGGCATCGCAGTCTCCGAATCCGCTATGACTATGCGGGTTCATTGATCCGTTTGGCAGCGGCTCCGTGAGCTTTTAGCACGGCTGATTTCAGGTTTTCAATAGGGATGGCATAGAAACTGGCGCTGCCGCCGGCGTCATTCTGGTGCTTTGTCCCAAGATTGCCAAGCCCGCCGGCGCGATCTACCAGGAGCTTGTATCGAAAAACATCCAGCAACACCCATGCCGCAAAATCATCCTCGGCCTCATTGGCCCAACCGTAGAAGTAGACGTGTGCCGCAAGATGAAACCACTCCCCGGGTTCCTCGAATTCCGTCCCCACGGCATTGTAATATTCCTGCGTGAAATCCAGCGCGGACAACCACTCGTGGCGTCGGAATTTCTCCTGGACGGAAATCCACTGGCCCTGCGTCAGATGTATCTTCGCATCAATGCCCAGTTCCGAATCGAGCGGGTCGGGCTCACCCTGATGCCCCGTAATGTGTTCGACCCGGCAACCGCGAAACAAACTTTCGTAGATGCGTGTTACGTCAGGTCTCATCTGGCGCTGAAACTGATCATCTGCCTCAAATCTCTGCATCGCCAGAATCCTTCCGCTCCAATGCCCTGGAGATCTCCCGCGCCGATGGCCGGATGCCAACCGCGGAACCGGGCCTTTGAGTCGGATCCGACAGATGATTGCGCCGCCACGACTGACAGCGCGCCTTCACCCGAAATTCGACGCGGCATCCGTAATATGCTAAAGGTCCACCATGTGGAACCCCGCTGGCGTCGGTTGCCCCAGCTTATGCTACCATTTGCCCGATTGGGCCGACCGACGTGCGACGCCCAGTCGAAAAGAGTCGACCAATCATCCAACAAGCGGGGAAAATCTGGGCGTTGAAGAAAAAATGGAGCGGAAGACGGGATTCGAACCCGCGACCTTCTCCTTGGCAAGGAGACGCTCTACCACTGAGCCACTTCCGCTCGTCAACGCGCCAGCCTGACCGCCGCACGTCCCGATGCCATCAGTATAACCGGATTATGCCGTCCTGTACAGAACTCGATACTCAGGCCTTGCAGGTCTAGTGTCCTTGCCGTCCGGCTTTGTCAGTACGCTTTGCCACCGGAGAGTGTGCCGAATTTCATGAATCGGCGGTTATTTCGGGAAGAAGCCATCAACCGCAGGGGCCAGCGGGAACCCCTGGACGGTCTGCTCCGCGTCTCTGCTCCCCATGAATGGGTGATATTGGCCATTTTGGGGGCAGGCTTTCTTGGACTGGTTTTGTGGAGCGTATTTGGAGCAATCGAACGCGTCTCGTCGGCCGATTGTGTCCTGGTGCGCCCGGGCCCCCGTTACGTGATGACTTCGGCGACGACGGGCATAGTGGTGGAAACACTGGCCGGTGTCGGCGAAATCGTCGATGTGGGCCAGCCGCTTGCCAGGATGCACTCGCCCGATCTGACCCGCCGACTGGAGTTGGCTCGGACCCTGGTTGCGGCGCTGGAGGGCGATTCCAACCCCTCCAACCTCGATGCGACCGGAGCCGCTTTGTCCCTTGCGCGCGCCGAATTGGCACGGCTGGAAGCTGCACGGGAATCAGGCAGGTTCCTGCTCAGCGACGCCCGTGGAGAATTGACCTCCCTTTCGCTCGTGCCCGGCGAATCCGTCGTCGCCGGCGAGCCGGTGGCGTTCGTCCGCACCGGCGACCAACACGACATCGAGGCGGTGAGCTTTGTTGACCGCGAGGTCGCGTCCCGAATCTCACCGGGGATGCCCGCGCGGGTCCGCATCCCTACCGTCGATTCAGGCGGAGCTGGCTCTGTCTCCGCTCAGATTCTCGGCGTTTCGCCCCGGCCCGTGCCTGCCCCCGAATGGTTGCAGTCCTTTGGCATAGACGCACCCGACGGCAGCCACGAAGTCAGGCTGGCAATGCCGGGCGCGCCACCGACGGGCGCGCATGACGGCCAACCGTGTGAGTTGCACGTGGTAACGGACCGGCTCCGGCCCATCGCGGCGTTGGGCCGTTAGACCACCCGGACGGCTGACCCTGCCATGCGTACCCCTGTCTTTCTGCAGTTTGAGGCCAGCGAGTGCGGCGCCGCGTGTCTCGGAAGCATCCTCGCCCATTTCGGTCGCTGGGAGTCCATGGAAACCCTCCGGCAGGTCTGTGGAACGGATCGGGACGGCATGAGCGCTGCGGACCTCGTTTCCGCAGCCGCCGCTTATGGACTCAAGATGACCGGGCGGCGCAGGCAGCCGGAGGAACTTGGTGAGTTGCCGTTGCCCGTGATCCTCTTTTGGGAATTCAATCACTTCGTCGTATTGGAGGGCATCGGAAAAGGCGAGTATCACCTGAACGACCCAGCCGTTGGCCGCCGGCGGGTAACCGAGGAGCAGTTCGCCCAGTCGTTCACCGGAATCGTCCTGAGCGCCGAACCCGGGCCTGATTTCCAACGGGGCGGCAAAAAGCCCGGCGGCGTCCGCAGGTTGTGGCCCTGGTTGCGGGAATCGAAAGCTGCGCTGGGGATCGCCGCGCTCACCGGCCTGTTGCTTGCCCTCCCCGGAATCTTCCTCCCGCTGCTCCTGGGCGTATTCGTCGATTACGTGCTGAGCGATGCAGAAGTCGCATGGGGTTGGTGGCTCGTCGGCGCATCGGTGTTGACCGCCGGAGCGGTTTACGTCCTCACCTGGATGCAGCAGCGTGTGCTGCGTCGACTGGCCGCCCGGATCTCGGTTGCCCGGGCTGCGGATTTCGTAGCGCACCTGTTCAGATTGCCCATCCAATACGTGGCGCACCGGTTCGCCGGAGAACTGACCACCCGAGTCCAGTTGGTGGACGAGGTCGCGTCGGGCCCGGCGCGCCAACTGATCGGGTTGATCATCGATCTGGCGATGTGCCTCGTATTCCTTGCGATGCTGCTCTATCTCGACCCGGTCCTGGCCGGAATGATCGCCGTCCTGGGGATAATCAGCGTCGGGCTGATGCGCATTGTCGTCCGGTTCCGGAATGACGAGAACAGTCAGATGCGTCGGGAACAGGATATGCTGGCTGGCATTGGCGCATCCGGACTGCGAAACATCGATCCGCTTCAGGCCACTGCTTCTGAAAACGATTTCTTCGTCCGCTGGACCGGACACCAGGCGCGAGAACTGGTAGCCCGCCAGAAATTCGCTCAACTCGGTCATGCCACCGCGTCGTTGCCGGGTTTTTTCACCATCGCCGGAGTGGCCACCATAATCGGTTTTGGCGGTTGGCGCGTCATGAACGGCGACGTTAGCCTGGGAGCGTTCATCGCGTTCTACATGGTGGCGGCCAATTTCCTCCAGCCGATCGGTCGGTTTGTTCAGTTTGCCGATACCCTCCGGACCCTGGAGACAGATCTGCAGCGGATCGACGACGTGATGGCTGCTCCCGAGGATCCCACGGTGGCGGCGGCGCGGCACATCGCGCCCGACGCCGTGGCTACCCTGCATGGCCGCCTCCGGCTGAGCGGGAAGATCGAAATGCTCAACGTCACCTTCGGCTACCGCCAAAACCGCGACCCTCTCATCAGGGATTTCAGCCTGTCGGTCGAGCCGGGGCAGCGTATCGCGCTGATCGGCCCGACCGGGTCCGGCAAGTCGACGCTGTTGAAGCTGATGAACGGAGAATACGCCCCCTGGTCGGGGGAGATCCTGTTCGACGGCGTACCCAGAGCCGACATACCCCGCCGCGTCCTCACCGGGTCCACCGCCATGGTGGATCAGCAGATTTTTCTTTTCGCAGCCTCCATACGCGAAAATCTCACCATGTGGAATCCCACTGTACCGGAGCGCCAACTGGTCGAGGCGGCCCGCGACTCCTTGATCCACGACGAGATCATGACCCGTCCCGCCGGCTACGACGCTCGCGTTGACGAAGGCGGCCGCAACTTCAGCGGAGGCCAGCGTCAACGATTGGAAATCGGGCGTTCCCTGGTCAACAACCCTTCCATCCTGTTCATGGACGAGGCGACCAGCGCCCTGGATTCGGTCACCGAGACCCAGATCGACGACGCGCTGCGGCGACGCGGGTGCACCTGCATCATCGTGGCCCACCGCCTGAGCACTATCCGGGACTGCGACCGCATCATCGTCCTGGACAATGGCTCCGTGGTGCAATCGGGCACTCACGATCAGCTCATGGCGGCTCCCGATACCCTGTACCGCCGTCTCACCACCGCAAAATAGGGGCGCCCTCCCATGTCCTCCACCGGGCCACGCGGCCCTCAACGCGGAACACTGGCCGACCTTGCTGCGACGGCAGGGGAACCGACGCCGGCCGCTGGCAACATCCCAATCCATCTGGACGACCCGGGCACAGTTTGGTACGTCGAGTCCGGCGCCCTGGACATCTTTCTCGTCGATGACGATGGCAGCGGCGCCCCGTCCGACCTCAGGCACGTCCTGCGGGCGGAGACCGGCCACCTGGTGTTCGGCATCGACGGCAGCGATACCGGCATGGCTGCATTCGCCAAAGGCGTGCCGGGATCCCGGGTTCGACGCATCCCGGAGGATTCCCTGGACGCGGCAACCCACGCCGACGAACTCGCCGAACAGGCCGACGCCTGGGTCGCCACCTTCGCCGCAGCAATCTCCGATCAGATCGAACCCCATCCGCCCGTGGACGTCATCGTGAACGCCGAAGATCGCGTCTCCGTCCAGGGCGGCCAGGTCGTTTCGACCCGCGCCGGGCGCGTCGTGTGGGTGGAAGCCGCCAGCGCCGTTCACTATTTGGGTACGGAAGAAACAGACGGGAACGGGGCCGGCTTCGTTCCCGTCACCTCGGATACGTGGTTCGTTGCCCGAGGGCCGGCGCAATTGGTCGGGCGTTCCTCGCATGGTCTTTGCGACGATAGCCGCTTATCGGCGGCGTTGGCGGATTTTCACCACCTGGCCCTGCGAGCCGAGCGACTGAATCGGCAATTGCTTGTCGCCGATGAGGTGAACCTGCAAACCGAGCGGGCGGCATACCGGCAGGTTACCGAGGATCGCGCCACACGAAATTTGTTTGGGATTCTGGGTTCCTCAGGTCGCGCCAGCGACGATCCCGGATTCCCGTTGCTGTCCGCCCTGCAAACCTTGGGCGCCCACGAGGGCATCACTTTCGAGGCTCCGACCGCCGCCCATCGCGGCTTGGACCCGTCCCTGGCAGACATCGCCAACCTCTCCGGGGTTCGCCGCCGGCAGGTTCGACTCGACCCCGAACAGCGATGGTGGAACGGCGACAGCGGGGCCATGCTCGGCTTCAGGAGAGACGATGGCCGCCCCATCGCTTTGGTGCCGACCGCGTTGGGAAGATACCGGGCGGTCGATCCCGTTACCCGGCGGTCCGGTTATGTCACTGCCGCCCGCGCCCGGGACTTCGCGGAGCACGCCTGGTTCTTTTACCGCCCGTTGCCCCGCCGCAGTCCCGTCGCCTTGCGCCACCTGGCCCGCCTCACCGCCCATGACGTGCTGCCGGACCTGGTTTATTTCGCTGGCGCGGGTCTGTTGGCCAGTCTGATCCTGCTGGCGCCGGCAATCGCCCTTGGCATTTTGGTGGATCACGCCATCCCGATGGGCGCCAATCGGGCCTTCGTCCAAATCGCTCTGGTCCTCGCGGGATTCGCCGCCCTCGGTTGCCTGTTCCATATGCTGCAGGGAACCGCTCTGTTGCGTATCGAAGGCAGGTCGGCCGCGCGGTTGAGCGCCGCCGCCTGGGACCGGGTCCTGGAACTGCCATCGTCGTTCTTCCAGAGATTTACGGCTGGCGATTTGCTGGTTCGCCTGGCCGTGTTTCAATACCTGCGGGATCAGGTGTCTGGCGTGATCGCCAGCGCCTCCCTGTCGGTGATCTTTCTGACTCCGACCTTCGCCCTGCTGTTCTTCTACAGCGCTTCCCTGGCCTGGGTGAGTCTCGCGGTAGCCGTGGCGACCTTCGCGTTGATCGCAATACTCGGATTGCTCCAGATCTCCCCCCATCGGCGCCGGTACGAGGCCGGCCGCAGGGTCTCCGGCGAGCTGTTCCAGCTGGTCAGCGGCATGAGCAAGTTGCGTTCGACCGGAGCCGAAAGCTCCGCATTCGCGTCCTGGGCCAGCAGCTACCGGGAGCAGCAGCTGGCGCGAATGCAGATCGGCCGCATCAACGAGCACCTGATGGCGTTCAGCGCGGCGTTGCCCGCTCTCGTGGGCGCCGCTCTGTTCGCCGCTTCCCTGGCCTCGGGCGCCGACGGCCCGCGTGTCGCCGATTTCCTGGTGGTGTATGCCGCCTCCATGGTGTTCTACCGGGCGGTCGTGGGACTGGGCCGATCCTTCGAGGCCATCGCAACCGTCGTCCCCGCATACGAGCAGATCAAGCCCATCCTCGACGCCGTGCCCGACCGCACACCGGAGACCTCCGGCATCGTCGAGCTGAACGGAACCATTCGCTTTGACCACGTCAGTTTCCGCTACGGCCCGGACGGCCCACCCGTGCTTGCCGATGTATCGATCCACGCTCGACCCGGAGAGTTCGTGGGTATCGTTGGCGAATCCGGCGCAGGCAAAAGCACTCTGGTCAGGTTGGCCCTCGGATTAGAGCGTCCCACCTCGGGCGCAATTTTCTACGATGGCCGCGACCTGGAGCATCTGGACAAGCAGTCCGTCCGCCGTCAGCTGGGTGTGGTGGCCCAGGACGTCCCGCTCCAGCCGGGCAACATCCTGGAAAACATCATCGGAATCGGCGATGAGCATTCGGTGGACGACGCCTGGCGCGCGGCCAGACTCGCCGACGTCGAATACGACATCGTGGCGATGCCAATGGGCATGTTCACGCCCGTGGGAGACAACGCGTCCACCTTCTCCGGCGGGCAGATGCAGCGCATCCGCATCGCCGCCGCTCTGGTGCGCAATCCTCGTGTCCTCCTGCTCGACGAAGCCACCAGCTGGCTTGACGCCGACAGCCAGGCTCGCGTGATGCAGGGCATAGAGAGCCTGTCGGCGACCCGCATCGTCATCGCCCACCGCCTGTCCACCATCCGCAGCGCTGATCGCATCTACGTCCTGCAGGATGGCCGCGTCGCGCAGGAGGGCGCCTTCGACGAACTGATCCTGCAGGATGGCCCATTCCAGCAGCTAGCGCAACGACAGATGGCGTAATACGTCCATAGCCAATCTGTCCATGGCCAATCCGTCTATGGCGCAATCCGTCCAAGCGAATCTGGGTCGGCGGAGCAGGAAATCACATCGGGCTGGCGCCGCACCTGTCGGTTTCCGCCCCGGGTATGGCGGGATTTCGCCGGGTAATCTACAATAATCGCGCATCAAATTCGGGTTCACCACGCGTTTCAGGATAATCGCGCGGACCCGGCTGGAGGGACACGTTTTGAAGGTAAAAGCTGCTGTATTGTGGGAAGTGGGCCAACCCTTGGACATTTGCGAGGTTGACCTCGATGAACCCAAGGCCGGCGAGGTATTGGTCAAGGTGGGCGCGGCTGGCGTATGCCGCAGCGACCGCCACTTCATGCACGGCGACGCCCCAATCGCCATCCCGGTCGTGCTGGGACACGAGGGCGCGGGCACCGTCGTTCAGACCGGACCGGGCGTAACCATGGCCAGCGAAGGAGACCAGGTCATCCTCTCCTTCGTCCCCGCCTGTGGGCGTTGCCGCTCCTGCCTCGAAGGCCACAGCAACCTCTGCGACCTTCATGCCGCCACCGGCGCCAACCTCCTGGACGGCACCACGCGACTCCACGCCGCCGGCA
>JAJDXU010000167.1 GCA_022823105.1 Dehalococcoidia bacterium | reverse complement strand
GGCCAGCGTGCCGAACCGGATGACCTCCTGCGGGTCCTCAATCCCCCAGTTGTTGGGTACCGTGACGCCGAACTCCATCAGCCTGCTCCTTGTGCCAAAATCGTTGCGCGCCTGGTCGGGAGCGCAACCGCCTTCCGGCCGCGCTTCCGCCATCCGCCCTATTGTCCCCGCGGCTGCGGCAGGAACGGCGTGAGCTTGTCTGCCAGGGACGACAGGTTCCGCGTCTGCACCCACACGTGCCCGTTTCCCCGGAACCTCATCACCAGTCCCTCGCCACCGGCTATGAGCGATCCGATGCCGCCCACCTTGCCGATGGAATAATCCACGTCGTCGGTGAACGCGACCAGGTGCCCGGTGTCCACCACCAGTTCCTGCTCCGGCGTCACCGCCACCTGCTTGATGGCTCCGAAAGAGTTGTAATATACGGTCCCGATGCCGCGCTCTGCGTACGCCCTGATGAAAAACAGGCTCTCGCCGCTGAAAAACCCTCGGAATCCCTGGAACTGGGTATCAGTGCTCACGTTTTCAGTGCACGCCAGGAATGAACTCGACTGGATGAACAGGTTCTCCCCTGGATCCAGCTGGAAGGAGCCGATATCGCCGGGAGTCGGCGGCGCCAGGCTCACCCACCCGCCGTATCTTTCGCCCGTGAAAGTGTTCAGGAAAAACGACTCCCCGCCCATCATTCTCCGGATTCCGCCGAACAGGCCGCCGCCGCCCATCCCGGTCTTCATGCCGACGCCGGCTTGCGCCACCATCGCTCCCGTTTCCGCTTTGATGGACTCGCCGGGCTCCAGTTCGATGGTCAACAGCGAGTAACTCGGATCAAACTCAACCTTGGACTGCATTTCCGCCTCCCTGTGGCATGTCGTCTGAGCGCTTTCAAGCGCGTGCAGCATGCACTCTACGCACCCCGAGCCTCACCCGGTTTTGATCGCCTGCACCAGCCGCGCCGACTGAATGGCCCCCACCGCGCAGTCGGAACCCAGGTTGCCCACCTTGCCACCCGAGCGGTTGATCGCCTGCTCCATGTTTTCCGTCGTCAGCACGCCGAACATCGTCGGGATCCCGGTCTCTCGCCCCACCGCCGCAATTCCCGACGCCGCCTGGTTGCACACCATGTCGTAGTGGCTCGTTTCGCCGCGAATCACCGCTCCGAGGCAGATCACAGCGTCGTAGCGTCCCGATTCCGCGAACGTCTTGGCCGCCACCGGCAACTCGAACGAGCCTGGCACCCATGCAGTCGAGATGTCGCCGTCGCGCACGCCGTACTCCGCCAGCGTGCCCAGCGCACCCTCCATCAGGTTCTTGGTTATCACGTGGTTGAATCGGGCCGCCACCACCGCTACCCGCAGCCCATTCCCGTCCAGTCCACCATTCAGTTCTTGCGGCAAGCTCTCATCTCCTCTTTGCGGAGTAGGGCCATCCGTGCTCCGCCGGCGACCCGCCCGCAAGTTTACACGCTGCCATCTGCGGTGTCACCAGAAAACCCGCGCGCGCGTACATGCCTTTAACTGCCCTCGGACAGCCGTTGATGGAGCCTGGCTAGGCTGTCGACCTCGCCCGCCAGGATGCGCTTAGCCAGGTCTCGCGCCGCGCGCTTTTGCTCAACCTCCGTGATGTATTCCGCAGGCGATTTCCCGTCGATCCGCGCCAGCAGCAACGCGCCCATCTGCCGCACGGTGTCGCATTGCAGCGCATCGGCATCCCCGACCACATTCCCGGCCGCCTCCACGTACGCTTCCCAAAAACCGCGGGCGGCGGCGCAGTACCGCACTGCCCACTCCGGCCTGTGAATCGCTTTCAAAGTCAGGTGGTTGAGCATGAACGCCAGGTCGAACACCGGATTGCCCAGGTGCACCACCTCGAAATCCAGCAGAAACACCCGCGCGTCCTTACCCGCTCCGCTCACCATGATGTTCTTCGGACTGAAATCCCCGTGCACCAGTGCTCGCCTGTCCCCGACGTTAGGCAGCATGGCTCGGGCCTCCCGTTCCAGTTTCTGCGAAAGATCCGGATGCGCCGCGGCCGTGGCCCGGTGGTAAGGATCAATGCGCAGTTGCACGAAGCATTCCAGATCCTCAAAACTTCGCAGGTCATCCGGCACATCTGCCCCCGCCACCAAGGACGACGCATGAATCTCACCAAGCATCGAACCCACCTGCTCGGCCGCCACGACATCAATGCGCCCACCCAGCAACTGCTCTTTCCAGTTGAACCCATCCGGCGCCGCCGCAGTCATCACGAAAATGAAACGGTCCCGGTCCTCGTCCACCACCCTCGGCGCCGCCCACGCCGTGCGCGACACCCCGGAATGTCTCCGGAGTTTCGCCAGGTAGTCTATTCCCGCCCTCTCCCGGAATATTCTCTCACGGTCAGCGAACCAGTCATCCTCCACCCTCAGCTTGGGCAACGATTGCTTGAGCACCCACCCATCTGGATGGGTGCCCCCGCCGCTGACCTTGATCACAATATTTGAAACGCCGCCGCCCAGGGATTCTGCCCGGGCGTCCTTTGCGGATTGAGGCGTCAGCAACCCCCGCTCCACCAGATAGGACACCGCGTTCTCAGCGGAGAGTTCGAAGTCTGAGAGTTCGAAGTCCATGGAACAACGGCAGCCGCCACCGCCCTGCCTCGGTCGCCTAAACCTTCGCCGCAACCTGAGTGGTGAAATCCTCCAGATGACCCAGCGTTTCCTCCAGGTTGCCGTCCGCGCTCAGGCGGGCGATGTCCAGCACCAGGTAGCTCACGCCCATCTCCTCGTACTCCCGGATGTCGCCGGCGATCTGCTCGCTGCTCCCGCAGAACTTCCTGCGGTCGTCGCTTGTATCCGTGCCCGTGATCCGATAGTCGTGCGACCGGTAGATGATCTGGATCTCGTCCGGATTGCGCCCGGCCCGTTCCGCCGTTCGCCGCAGCCGTCCCATGCTGTCCTGCAATACCTCCGGAGTGCCCACCGGAAACGCCGGATTGTTGCCAATTGGATACCACCCGTCGCACAGCGTCGCCGCCCGCCGGATCGCCGGACGACTCTCGCCGCCCACCCAGAACGGCGGGTGCGGCTTCTGCACCGGTTTGGGAAGGAACCAGATGTCCGAGAAACTGACGTACTTGCCCTCAAACTTGGGGTCGTCCGACGTCCAGAGTTCCTTGAACGCCCGGATGTATTCGTCCGTCACCGCGCCCCGTTCGTCAAACGGTTCGCACCCAACCGCCTCGAATTCCTCCCGGCACCAGCCCACGCCAACTCCCACAATCAGCCGGCCGCCCGACAGTACGTCCAGCGTTGCCAGCGCCTTCGCCGCCACCAGAGGGTTGCGGTGCGGCACGATCAGCACCGAGGTGGCCAGCCGTATGCTCTTCGTCGCCCCCGCCATGAAAGCCAGCGCCGTGATCTGCTCCATCGCCTGCCCCGACGCCGACCCGGGAAACTCCCCTGTCTCAGTGTACGGGTAGTCAGAGTCGATACTCTTGGGCACCAGGATATGGTCGCCCAACGCTATCGAGTCGAACCCCAACTCCTCCGCTTTCTGCGCGATGGTTGCCATGTTATCCGGCGTGGCCAACGGCCCCCGTCCTGGCAGCGTGATTCCGTACTGCATATTTTCCCGCCCCTTTATGTGCTTGTGAGTCGTTGTCCTGATTGATGGCGCCTGTCATTTCGCGCCCTGAAACGCGCTCAACTGCTTCTGGACCCATCGCTGACACTCAGGCTCCAGCGCCGGCCCCGGCGGTGGAACCTCATAGTTCACAGCCATGTTGTAGCGGGCCGTGTGGTGCATCGCCGCAAGTAGAGGGCCAATATCGGCCTCGATCGGCTCATCGCCTTCCAACAGCGGCAGCCGAAACTTGGGGATGGCATCCCACACCATGAATGGAAACAGCCGCGCCGACGGACGCCACTGCTCCCTGCTCACCAGGATCCGGTAATGACAGTGAGGCACGGGCGTCGTCAACGGCATCGGCTCGCCGGCCCGCAGCAGGTCAATCTCCACCAGGTTCACCGGCGATCCCAGGATATCTTCCCGCTTGCGGATATAGTCAGCGCGTCCGCTTCCCGGCAGCTTGTTGGACGGCGACAGTATTTCCACGACCGTAACTACCTGATCATCGGGAGCCCGCCGAACCTCCAGGTAGGTAACCCTGACTGGCGCCGGCGTAGCCACCAGCACGCCGCCGGCCGCGTCTGCAACGGCGACGCCCGCCGAACCGGCGCGTTCCGTTGTCACCGACAAATCCGGCAGAATATCCCTCGTATCAGCATCGTCGGCCGGCCAAACCACATCCAACTCGAACCGCTCATTGATTTCCATGCGGTATTGTGGTGGCAACTGCGGACCCAGATTGGTCCTCATTTGTGCTATCAAATCATTGTGCAGTCCCGGCCAAAATCGTGGTTGCTCCAAATACGGATTCATCCCCGGGAACGGGTTGTCATACCTCATCGTCGTCATGGCAAATGCCCTCACACAATCGTGGCGGCCTAGTGGAACAATATCCCGCCGTTCACGTTGTACGACTGCCCTGTGATCAGCTCAGAGTCCGGCCCCGCCAGGAACGCCACCAGGTTCGCCACGTCCTCCGGTTCTGCGATCCGACCCAACGGCGTGCGCTCCGACGACGCCGACACAATCTGCGCCCGAAACTCCTCTTGCGTCATCCCCCGCTCCTGCGCCTGCGCCCGCTCCCAGTAGCTCATCCGGTCCGTGTTGATGGGCCCGGGACACACCGCGTTGACCGTGATCCCATGCGGCGCAAGGTCCATCGCCGACGCCTGCGTCAACCCGATCACCGCAAACTTGCTGGCCGAATACGCAGCCCCGTCCGCGCTGGCCTGCTTCCCAGCGTTGCTGGCGATGTTCACCACGCGCCCGCCGTTGCCGAGCCGCACCATCTCGCGGCCCGCGTGCTTGGTACACAGGAACACCGCGGTCGTGTTGATGGCCAGGAAGTGCTGCCACACCTCCTCCTCCAACTCGGTCACCGGCACCTTGTCCCGCCCGATGATCGCCCTGGCGTTGTTGACCATGATGTCCAGCCGCCCGTAGTGGTTCACGGTCTCTGCGACCAAACCCTCAATCTCGTCAGGCTTGGACAGGTCTGCGTAAATCGGCACTACGCGGCGTCCCAGGTTCTGCACTTCCTCAGCCACGCTGTCGATGGACTGCCACTCCGCTCGCACCTCGCCCGGCGGCAGATCATCCACCGGTCGACGCACGTCGGTGATCGCCACGTCCGCGCCCAGCGATGCCAGCTTTAAAGCCGTCGCCCGGCCCACGCCGCGCATGCCGCCGGCTCCTGTGATCAATGCCACTTTCCCTTCAAGACTCATAATCACTCCTTCCCTGCGCTGAACGGCTCGCGCGCGAATATCCGCCGCACCATCGGCTCAAAAAACTTCAGTGGCAGCGATTCGTACTCCGGATCAAACGATGACTGGTCCCACCGTCCGCAGAAATCCACCGTGTCCTGGTACCAGGGATGGTCGATATATCGGTCCCGCGCGTTCCGGTCATCTCCGAAGTGATGCGCGTAGTAGTAACTCTGGAACAGCCCGTGCTGCCTCACGATCCAATAGACTCGCTCGGTTACGTACGGCCTCAGCACCTCCGCCGCCAGCGCGCTGTGGTTATGCGGCGACAGCAGATCCCCGATGTCGTGCAGCAGCGCGGCCACCACCATCTCCTCGTCCGCGTCGTC
>JAJDXU010000317.1 GCA_022823105.1 Dehalococcoidia bacterium | reverse complement strand
GACGACGTTTTCCTGGTGTCGCGGGTGAGACTGCAAAACAGGATCTGAACGCGGATCGCGCATCATCCAGCAGGGCGATTTGACCCTCCGGGCGCGTGGGTTATAATGCGCGAACACCCCGCGGAAGCCGTCAAGTCGGCGACGCACAGGTCGTTCGGGACCCCCGGAGCAGCAGATGGCCACGGAATCTCCTCCGCAGCGCAATTACCTGTCCCAGAAAGCCTACAGGTTTCTGGCCGCACTTGTGTTTCGGGACTTCCGATACCTGGCCATCGCATCCCTGAGTAGCGGCAGCGGAGCGTGGGCGCTGATTGTAGCGCGCGGAGCGTGGGTGTTCAGCATCCCGGAGCTGCACGCCACCTGGGGATTGTGGGTCGGGCTGATCACTTTTGCGGCGATGTCGCCACGGTTCTTCGCGACGCCTTTCATCGGCTACCTGGCCGACAAGGTGACGCGCAAGAGGCTGTTGCAGTGGGTTTATGCGCTGCAGTTGGTGCAGGCGTCGGTGATGGCCATCCTGGTGATGCTGGGGGTGGACAATCCATGGTACGTGGTTGTCCTGGCGGTGATCAACGGGACGCTGCGGGCGACGCAGCAGACGGCAGCGCAATCGTTGACTCCAAACCTGGTGGATCGTGATCGACTGGCAAACGCCGTGGCGTTGAATGAGGCCATGCAGCAGGGGTCGCGGGCGGTTGGGCCGGCGATTCTGCTGGCCGTGTCCTTGTTTGTGGGTGCCGGGGCGATTTTCCAGTCCGGTGGCGCTTCGTTCTCGATTCAGAACCTGGTCCTGACCGTCGGCACCTCAGCCGTGGTGTTCTGGTCCTGTGCAGTTTTCTACCTGGTGGCCCTGATCGCGGCGCTGAGCATTCGGACGGTGTCGAGCGGCGTGATCGACCGCAACCGAAGCTTCTGGTCAAACACTGCCGCCGGGTTCGTTTATTCGTACACCACGCCGCTGATATTCGGGATCATCCTGATGGCGCTGGCGCATTGCGTGCTGGTGATGTCGTTTGAATCCATGCTGCCGCCACTGGCGCTGGAAAAACTGTCATCCGACGGCGTGACGTTCAACCAGAATGACGTGTACGCGCTGATGTCGGCGCTGGGGATCGGAGCGTTGCTGTCATCGATCTTTGTGGGCGGGATCGTGAGCCATCTCACCAGGGGCCGCGTATTTCTGCTGCTGGGATTCACCAGCAGCCTGACGCCGATCGGGTTGGGTCTGTCGTCTCAAACCGGCATATCCGTCATCGCCGCGGTGCTGATGGGTCTCGGCACTTCGGGGTTCATGACGATCACACACACCGTAATCCATTCGGTGGTGCCGGACGAGATCAGGGGCCGTGTCGCATCAGTGTACTCGATGCACGTGGGCGGGAGCATGGCGTTCGCCAACCTGCTCTACGGAGCGTTGGCGGACCACTGGCGCGCGGGCCTGATCATGGCGGTAGCCGGAGCGGCGTTCACGCTGGTTGTGGTAGGGACGCTGGTGGGCAGCGGGTTCTGGCGTGGCATATTCTTCCGAGGCGAAGCCCGGCCGGTGGCGGCCGCGAGCCCGGCCGGAGCCGACTGAGACCGACGGATGTCCTGATTTTGACCCTGTAGATTCAGCACTGCCCGGGATAAGCCCGGGCTCCAAGGGAGCATGCCGTGGCGACGGACGAACAGATACGTTACGTGGAAACCACCCCGAAGTCCCGAGCGATGTGGGAGGAGGCGTGCCGATTTCTTCCCGACGGGGACAGCCGGCATTCCATTTTCTGGAAACCCTATCCCATCTTCACTGAGTCGGCTCGCGGCGCAGTGGTAACCGACGCAGACGGAGTGGAACGGCTGGATTTCATCAACACGATGACCACGATGATTCTGGGCCACGGCCCGGCGCCCGTGCTTGAGGCGGCCCGGGACCAGATGGATCGTGGGTTGGCTTATAACTCTCCGAATCGTCACCAGGTGGAATTGGCGTCGATCCTGTGCGACCGCGTCCCGTCGTTTGACCAGGTGAGATTCACCAACTCCGGAACCGAGGCTACCTTGAACGCGATTCGGGCTGCGCGGGCCTTCACCGGGCGAAGCAAAATCGCGAAAGTGGAGGGTGGATACCACGGGACGCACGACGCGGTCATGGTGAGCCTCCGGATCGATCCTGCATCGGGCGGCGATTACGAGAATCCGCTGCCGGTGCCATCGAGCGCAGGCTTGGCCGATGGGACGCTGGATCAGGCGGTGATCATCCCGTTCAATGACGTGGAAGTGGCTCGGGAGATCCTTGGTCGCCATGAGAACGAGTTGGCGGCGGTGATTGTTGAACCGGTGATGGGCTCGGTGGGGATGCTGCCGGCAGACGGGGCGTACCTGCAGATGTTGAGGGACTTCGTCGACCGCAGCGGTGCCCTGCTTATATTCGACGAGGTCATCAGTTTCCGAGTCCTGCCTGGCGGTGCTCAACAGCACTATGAAGTGACGCCGGACCTCACCGCGCTGGGCAAGATTATTGGAGGCGGGTTCCCGGTCGGGGCGTTCGGTGGCCGGTCGGACATCATGTCGCTCTACAGCCCCCTGAGCGGTCCGGTGATCAACCACGGCGGCACTTTTAACGCTAACCCGGTGACGATGGCCGCCGGTGTCGCCACGCTCA
>JAJDXU010000345.1 GCA_022823105.1 Dehalococcoidia bacterium | reverse complement strand
GACGTTTTTCGGGAACTGCACGACCGCGTTGAGGAGTGTGGACGCGACGAGTCGCTGCGGGCCATCATCCTGCGCGGCGCCGGGGATCGGGCCTTTTCCGCCGGCGTTGACCTGCATGAGATGAAGGACCTGGAGCCGCTGTCGGCGGAACGATTCATACGGTCGCTGCACGCCGCGGCCCGCGGCCTCCTGCACGCGCCGGTACCCGTGGTGGCGGCGATTCATGGGCCGTGTCTGGGCGGGGCGTTCGAGCTGGCGTTGGCATGCGACGTTCGAGTGGCGGCCGACGATGCCGTGTTCGGGTTGCCGGAGGTGCGGGTGGGCCTACCCTCGGTTATCGAGGCGTCGCTGCTGCCACCGACGGTGGGCCTGGGCCGGGCGCGTCGTATGCTGCTCACCGGCGAATCGGTTGACGCCCGGGAGGCTCTGAGCATGGGGCTGGTCGACGAGGTGGTCCCCAAAGCCGAACTGGACGAGGCCGCGATGGCAACGGCGGAGTCCTTCCTGGGGATGGGTCGATATATCCTGGCTGCGCAGAAGCAGATCGTGTCGGCGTGGCTGGAGATGGGACAGGAGGCCGCCGCCGAATACAGCATCAAGACGTTTGCGCTGTGTTTCAACACGCCGTACCCCAACGAGGCGATGAGCGCATTCCTGGAGAAACGGCCACCACGATTCTAAGGATCTCGGGACATCCCAAGAAGAGATCGCCGCTACGACCAGAAAGCTCGAAAAAGAACCGTCCGCTCGTGGTTCGACAAGCTCACCATGAGCGAACCGCGAGCATCACCCGAACCGCGAACATCACCCGAACCAAGAAAAGTGTGCCACGCTTCTGACGTACCGGAGGTTCATATCATGCCAGAAGGAACCGAACTGTTTCACATCATGCGCACGACGCGGGCCATGCGGAGACTCAAGCCGGACCCGGTGCCCGATGAGTTGATCCTGCAAATCCTGCAGGCTGGCCAATGGGCAGCCAACGGCGGCGCCAACCAGCGCTGGCGATTCCTGGTGATCAAGGACCGCAGCATCAAGGAGCAGGTGCAGGTCTGGTACAAGAAGGCGTTTGACGAGGTGGTCGGGCCGCGCTACCGGGGCAGCGAACCGCCTCCGGGGTCGAGTCCGGGACGGTACCGTCGGCAACATGACGCCGTGGAGTACCTGACGGACCATTACCACGAGGCGCCGGTGTGGATCGTGGCGTGCCAGGACGACGGCGCGGAGACTCCGACCCGGTCGGCCGGCGCGTCCATCTACCCAGCGGTGCAGAACATGCTGCTGGCGGCGCGGGCGCTGGGCCTGGGATCGACGCTGACCAGCCGGCACCTGCGGCATGAGAAAGAGGTGGAGGAGATCCTGGGACTGCCGCCCGGGGTGCATTCGTACGCTATATTGCCCATCGGCTACCCCATGGGGAACTTCGGGCCGGTGCGCCGCGGGCCACTGGCGGACGTTGTGTACCAGGACCGCTGGGGCGAGCCGTACATCACCGATTAGGCATCGCTCAGAGCATCACTCCGGGTATATGCAAAGTAATCGGCTTCTTTGATTTCCGCTCATCTTGGCCCGGTCGCCCGCTCATCCTGAGCCTGTCGAAGGATGCCGCCGTCATGGTTCGACAAGCCCCCGCCAGAGGCGGACGTGCCGCACCATGAGCGGATGGCAGGACTTTGGGCAAGCCTGCACCAACCACGGGAGGTTATGACATGAACGTATTTGAAACTATCAGGCGACGTCGCACGATCCGGGACTTCAAGCCGGACCCGGTGCCGGACGACGTGGTCCACCGAATTTTGCAGGCGGCACGGTGGGCTCCGAGTTCGAGCAACACGCAGCCGTGGCACTTCATCGTGGTACGGAATTCGGACACCATCGCACAACTGGGAGAGATCTGTACGCAGGGGTCGTTTATCGGACAGGCACCGCTGGCCATCGCAGTGGTGATGGGAGAGACGCGCCGTCCCCAGTTGGACGCGGGTCGGGCGTTGCAGCAGATGGAACTGGTGGCGTGGTCAGAGGGCCTGGGCACCTGCTTCGTGGGCATTCGCGGCGAGCAGCAGGACCAGGTCAAGACGCTGCTGGGCATCCCCGAGGACATGGAACTGATCACCGTGCTGCCCTTCGGGTACCGGATCATGCGGCCGGCCGGAACCGGGACGCCGCGCAAACCGATGTCGGAGATCACCCACGGCGAGCGGTTCGGCCAGGAGTTGACGTTCGGATAGGCATAGCGGAGGCAGCACATGGCGGCGATTTACCGAGCAGACCACGTGGGCAGCCTGCTGCGACCGGATGAGGTCAAGGAGGCACGGAGCGCGTTTCAGCAGGGCCGGTTGGATGCCGACGCGCTTCGGGAGGCCGAAGATCGCGCGATCCTGGACGCGCTGGAACGGCAGCGGGCCGCGGGAGTCGAAGTCTTTACCGACGGAGAGTTCCGACGGACCGGGTTCCAGAACGACCTGATCGAAGCGGTTGAAGGGTTTGTGACTCCCGACGCGCCGGCGGTGGTGCGCGTGTGGCAGGGACCGGGCGGCACGCCCACCGAGCAGGGAACGCGGCAGGTGGTGGGCGCGAAGCTGCGGCAGGTGCGCGGGCTGACCGAGAACCAAAGGGAGTTTCTGCAAACCCACGCGCCGGGGCCGGTGAAGGTGACGATACCGAGCCCGAGCCAGTTTCCCGCCATCTGCTACCAGGCGGGCGTGTCGGACCGGTTCTATCCGACGCGCTCCGATCTGCTGTGGGAGATTGCGGGGTTCATCAAGGCCGAGATCGCTGCGCTGCTGGAAGCCGGCGTGGACTACATCCAGATCGACGCGCCGCGTTACAGCTACTACGTGGATCCACAGTGGCGGCAGCACCTGCGCGACCTGGGAGAGGACCCGGACGTGATGTTTGGGGAGGCGGTGGACGCGGATAACCACTGCCTGGAAGGTGCGCAGCGTCCGGGGGCAACCGTGGCCCTGCACGTCTGTCGCGGCAACAACCAGAGCAAGTGGTACGCGCAGGGCGGCTACGAGGCCATCGCGGAGCGGCTGTTCGGCACGCTGTCGGTGGACCGGTTCCTGCTGGAGTACGACACGGAGCGTGCCGGCACGTTCGAGCCGCTGCGGTTCATGCCACCGGACAAGATGGTCGTGCTGGGGCTGGTCAGCAGCAAAGAATCAACGCTGGAGTCGCAGGACTACCTGTTGGAGCGGATTGAAGAGGCCAGCCAGTACGTGCCGCCGGAGCGGCTGGCGCTGAGTCCGCAGTGCGGGTTCGCCTCAACAGCGCCTGGCAACCTGCTCACCGAAGACGAGCAGTGGCGCAAGCTGGAACTGGTGGCGGAGACGTGCCGGCGGGTGTGGGGTGGGTAAGTAACACGCCTATGCTAAACTGGCTGCTATAGATTCAGGTTTGGAAGAGCAAATGGCAGTTTGGACAATAAGAGGCGGCCGCGCGGGCGAATACGAACACACCTTGCTGGAGAAAGGCGTGGTATCGGTAGGCTTCGGTTTGGACCGCAGCATCACCGAATTCACAGACCGGGAAGCTTTGCGGGCGCACCTCGGCCAGGATCAGAACCGAGCCAATCAGTTGTGGCGTTTCTATCAAGACGTCGAAATTGGGGATATGGTTGTACTGCCCCGAAAGGTAAACCGGGAAGTTGCCGTGGGGCGTATCACCGGCGCCTATTCTCATCAGCCAGATTCAGTAGGAACTGAGGCGCCACATGTCCGTACCGTAGACTGGCAAGCTACGAACATTCCGCGCGCGCACTTTGATCGGGATCTGCTCAACTCCTTAGGTTCGTTGTTGACGATTTCACAACCAAGGGCCCCAGACGCCGAGGCGCGTATCGCGCGGGTTGCCAACGCTTTTCTAGGGGATGACCAGTTTGAGGAACCCTCAATACCGCCCATTGTCAGTTGGGAGTCTTCCGAAGACCATCTCTTGGACGGGGGCTCTTTCGAGGGCATTGATATTGACCAGGAGATTAGGGACCGGATCGTGGCCCGGCTAAAGCAAAAATTCGCCGGTACGCGACTGGAGGATCTGGTAGCGAGTATCCTGCACGCGTCTGGCTACTTTGTTCTGCAAACTCGGAAAGGTGCGGACGGTGGGATCGATGTACTGGCGGGCAAGGGAGACATGGGTTTCGGGGAGCCTCGACTGTGCGTACAGGTGAAAGGGCGCAACAGTACGGTTGACTTGGTTGAGTACGACCGTTTGCAGGGCAACATCGCCTCATTCCGCGCGCAACATGGCTTGCTTGTAAGCTTGGGAGGGTTCACTAAACCGGTCCACGACCGCAACGAGCAGTCGTTCTTCGTGATCCGACTGTGGGGACCAGAAGAGTTGGCACAGCAGCTATTGGACAACTACGACTCCCTGCCACAAGACATTCGAGCCGACATCCCGTTGGAGACCGTGCGGATCTTGCGCGAATCAGAGTAATCCTGGGTAGTTTGCCAATGTTTCACCCTCGCGCCTGCCACATGACATCGAGGGACGGAGGGTAACTTTTCGTTACCGCCCCTTGAACTCCGGCGCCCGCTTCTCCAAAAACGCCCGCCGTGCCTCCTGGGCGTCCTCAGAGCCGTTGAGGATGCCGCCGGCATTGGACGTGAGCGTCATGGTGGTTTCCAGGGTACTGTCCAGGGCGGCGCGCATGATGCGCTTGCTGATCCACTGCACCATGGGCGGCGTGCGGATGATGCGGTCGCACAGGTCGCGGGTGGTCTGCTCCAGGTCTTCAGAGGGAACCAGGTAGTTGAGCATCCCCCACTCGTAGGCGCGCTGGGCGTCCAGGTGGCCGGTGTAGGCGAACTCCAGGGAGCGGCCCAGGCCCACCATCTTGGGCAGGTAGTAGCTGCCGCCGTTCTCGATGATCTGGCCGAGTTGCTGGTATCCGATGAAGCGGGTGTTTTCGCAGCCCAAACGGATGTCGCAGTGGAGGGCCATGTCCATGCCGGAACCGACGGCGGGGCCGTTGATCATGGCGATGGTGGGCTTGCGCACCTGCGAAATGTCGCGGTGCAGCTTGGTGAAACCGTGGTAGAAGTGCTCGCGGGCGGCGTCGGGTCCCGGTTGGGTGCCGCGGTTGCCGATGAAGTTCTCTCCGGTGACATCCGGATCGTGGTCTCGCCGCATGTCGGCGCCGGAACAGAACCCGCGCCCGACTCCCGTTAGCACCATGACGCGGACGTTGGGATCATCGTCGCCGGCCCGCATGTACTCGCCGACCTTGGCAACGGTGCCGTTCTCCTCCGACGATCCGATGAGGGCGTTCATGCGCTCGGGGCGGTTGAACTTGATCCAGAGGATGCCCGATTCCTCGGGTTCGTAGAGCAGGTAGGGCACGAGGTTGGGGGCCATGGTCGACTCCTGGGTTTTGGTCATGGATCAACAGGATGGACGGGATATCTTCAGAATCAGGATTCTGGCAACTTCTTCGACGGAGAAACCTACTGGGCGGTGCGGCCGCCGTCGATGACGACCTCGGAACCGGTGACGAACGACGATTCGTCGCTGGCGAGGTAGAGGACGCCGTAGGCGATTTCCTCGGGGCGGCCGACTCTGCCCAGGGGGACGCGACCAACCTGCGCGGCGACGCGGGTAGCATCGTCGGGCGTGGTGCCGAGCATGGGAGTCTGCACCGGGCCGGGATGAACCGAGTTGCAGCGGATGCCCTCGGCGGCGTACTGGATGGCGGTGGACTTGGTGAACAGCCGCACCGCTCCCTTGCTGGCGGCGTAGGCGGCGGACGTGCCGGGCGCGGGGGCTATGCCGGCGCCGGACGAGATGTTGATGATGGAGCCGCCGCCGGATTCGCGCATGGCGGGTATGGCGGCGCGGGTGCCCAGGAATACGCCCTTGACGTTGATGTCCATGGTGCGCTCCCACTGGGCTTCCGTGAGGTCCTCGATGCCCTCCCGCACGGAGATGCCGGCGTTGTTGACCAGGATGTCGAGACGGCCGAAACGGGAGACAGCGGTGGCCACGGCGGACTCCCAGTCGGACTCGCTGGTAACGTCCAGTTGCACGAAGACGCACTCGCCGCCGGCCTCGTTGATTTGGGCCTCGGTGGCGCGGCCTTCCTCGGTGAGCACGTCGCCGATGACGACCATCGCGCCCTCGCGGGCGAACATGCTGGCTTCCTCGGCGCCCATGCCCCGGGCTC
>JAJDXU010000156.1 GCA_022823105.1 Dehalococcoidia bacterium | reverse complement strand
GGGGGGTGGTTGCATGGATGGACAGGATGAGGGAGTGGGATGGGACGACGGCGAGTTGTTGGAAAACCCGCTCAGGTCCGTTCCGTTCCGGTCCTGTGGGGGGGGGGTGGGGGTGGGGTGTGGTGGCGGGGGGGGGTGGCGAGGGCGGTTTTGGGGGCGAAATTTACGGTTTCGGCAGGCTTTTGGGGGCATTTGGGGGAGCGGCGTTTGGGGAGTTCGGTGTGTTTGGCTGTGGGGATTGTTGGGATGTAGGCGCCGGGATGGTGGCGGGACAGATTTGAGGCTCTTGTTAACTATGGTAGAGATGGGAGAGGGGGGAGGAAAGGGGGAAGTGTCACTGGCGGTGGGAAAGGACAGAGAGGGGGATTTCCTGAGAATCAGAACGGCCCTGGCGCAACGCCCGCGCGCTTGCCCCGATTTGCGCGTGGGTGGTAAGGTGAATCCATGACCACGCAAATCAGCAACGACGACATCGTCACCCTGTTCAACAACATGGCCGCCATGCTGGAGATCAAGGGCGACTCCGTGTTCAAGATCCGCGCCTACCAGCGGGCCGCCAACACCATCGACCAACTTCCCTGGTCGCTGGCAACTGCCGCGGCCAACGGTGAGGACCTGCGCAAGATTCCCGGAATCGGCAAAGCCATCAGCGAAAAGGTCCAGGAGTACGTCGCCACCGGCCACGTAGTGGCCTACGACCGTCTGGCCGAAGAACTGCCTCCCGACGTGCTGGAGCTCCTCGAAGTGCCGGGCATGGGACCGAAAACGGTCAAGGCAGCGGTGGAGGAACTCGGCATCTCGTCAGTGGCGGAACTGGAACAGGCCGCCCTTGACGGCAGGCTCGCGCAACTGCCCCGCATGGGCAAGCGCTCCGCCGAGAATATCCTGCGCCACATCCACGCCCAGCGAATGCGCTCCGATCGAACGCCTCTGGGCATCGCATCAGAAACCTGCGCCGCTGTGACAGAGCAACTGTTCGAGGCCTGCTCGGGCCTGGTCAGCATCACGCCCGCCGGTTCCCTGCGCCGCGGGGAGGAGACCATCGGCGACCTGGACCTCATCGCCATCTCCGAAAACCCCTCCGAAACTGGGCCAGCTTTGGCCGCGCTGCCGTCCGTCCGGGAAACCCTCGTCCAGGGCGACTCCAAGACCTCTGTGGTCGTCGACCCCGGGATCCAGATCGACCTCCGCATCGGCGAGCCCGACGCGCTGGGCGCCATGCTCCAGTATTTCACCGGAAGCCAGCAGCACAATATCCGCCTGCGCGACTATGCCAACCGACAGGGGCTGTCCCTCAACGAATACGGCATCACCGTCATTGAAAGCGGCGTCACCGAAAAATTCCCAGATGAGGAGTCGTTCTACGCCAGGCTCGGGCTTCCTTGGATCGCGCCCGAACTCCGACGGGGAGCAGATGAACTGGACGCCGCCCGCTCCGGCAATCTGCCCAACCTCATTACCGTGAACGACCTGCGGGGCGACCTCCATCTGCACAGCGACTGGAGCGACGGCAAGTTCCCGCTGGAAGAGATGGTCGCGGCCGTTGCCCACATGGGCTACGAATACATGGCCCTCACCGATCACTCTCAGGGTCTCGGCGTCGCCAACGGGCTGACGCCTGACCGCCTGGCACGGCAGGTCGAAATCCTGAAGGGTCTGCAGGACCGCTACGACATGATCATTCTGTGCGGGTCCGAGGTCGACATCCGCGCCGACGGCGCGATGGACTTCCCGGATGAAGTGCTGGGCATGCTCGACTGGGTCATTGCTTCCGTCCACAACGCCATGAGTCAGGACCGCGACACCATGACCCGGCGGATCATCAACGCGATGGAAAATCCCTACGTCAGCGCCATCGGCCACGCATCCACCCGCCTGCTGGGCCGGCGCGATCCCGTGGATTTCGACATCGAGGCTCTCCTGCAAACCGCCCGCGCCACCGGCACGGCCATGGAGATCAACGCTGCACCGGAGCGCCTGGACCTCAAGGACACCCACGCTGCGCGAGCCCGCGAACTGGGCGTGCCGTTGGTGATCAACACCGATTCCCACCACATCGGTAGCTTGAACAACCAGCCCTTCGGAGTGGCAGTCGCCCGCCGGGCGTGGTGCGGCCCGGAACACGTCCTGAACGCTTACCCGTCCCCAGAGTTTCTGGCCTGGTTGCGTACTCCGAAGGGTGAGCGCGCGGCCCGGTTCGACTCCATGGTAGCAGCCAGACGGGACGGAGCGCTGGCGTGACCGTTACGGACATATTCATGCCGGATCGGGATAACGCAGAGTTTCCCGGCGAGGGCGCCATTATCTCGGCCGCCCTCGATTCATTTCATGCAGGCATCATCGCCGAGTTACGCCATCGGGCCGGGCACGAGGAGCCCTGGCACCTGGCGTTGCTGAACGCAATGGGCCAGTGGAGCCTGACCCATGAATCCGCCCACGGCCGGGATTGGCAGTACGTGATCGGCGGCGAGGCGCTGGACGGCCTCACTTTGGCTCAGCGTTTGTGCCTGGAAATCCCCGGCGTGGTGCCGCCCTACGAGCTGGAATCGCTCCTGTTCCAAGGATATTGGCCCGAGCGCATGAGCCCGGAGCGGCTGCGCCACCTCATCGGCGCCTACCGGTACACCGCATTGCTCAACTTCCGGTACGGCGTCGTGGTGGAAGAGGCCCTGCAATTGGTGGCGGAGGAAACGATCCGGAAAAATCGATTCGCCCGCTGCTATCAGGATAGTGACCAGGTCATCGAGGACGCATACCGCCATCTCTACGGAGACACCCAGGCCAACTTGATCGCAGAGTTCCGTTTGGCTGACCAACCGGGTTGGGAAAGCGACTGCGAATCGATGTCGCTGACCGCGTGGCAGGAATTCACCTACTGGCTGTTCAAGCGACGCGTCCGCAAATGGCACCCGGCGAGGGTGGCCAGCGATACTCGCCGCGGCTTGGAGCGACTCCGCGAATTGCACCATTCGGGCCAGGACGACGCCCGCCTCCGTTTCGCCGGCGACGCCTTCGACCCTTCCGTGGCCCTGATGGGCCGTCCGTGACGGCAACCTGAGAACTCAAAGACAAGGGGGGCGATCTTCCGGTCGCCCCCTTTCCGTCGGTTAGCTTCTGCCCTCTTCCTACAGGCCATACACCCGGCGGTAACTCAGGCTCATGCGCTTCCGCTCGGTATCAATGCTCAGGATCTGCACCTTGATCTGCTGTCCCTGGTACACGATCTCCTTGGGATGTTCCATCCGGCGGGCGGACAACTCAGAGATATGCACCAAGCCCTCGACCCAGTCCTCCAGCTTGACGAAAGCTCCAAAGTCCATCAGCCGCGTCACGGTCCCGTCCACGATGTCACCAACGTGATACCGCTCGGGCACCGAGTCCCAAGGTTCGGGTTGGGTGCGCTTCAGGCTCAGGGAAATCTTGCTGTTCTCCCGGTCAACCCGGAGCACCTTCAGGGTGAGGTTGTCGCCGATGCTGACCACCTCTTCCGGGGATTTCACCATCGACCAGGACAGTTCCGAGATCGGTACCAGCCCTTCCGCATCGCCCAGGTCCACGAACGCGCCGAACCCGCGCATGGACCGGACCGTGCCCTGGACGATCTGCCCTTCCTGGAGTTCTTCCAGCAGGCGCTCCTTGGCAGCGTTCCGCATTTGCCGCCAGATGCGTCGTTCGGTCAGCACCAGCTTCTCGCGCTGCGCGTCCAGCTCCAGGATGTTGAACCTGGCGTCCTCGCCGATGCGGGCGTCCAGGTGTTCAATGCGCCCTTCCTTGGGCACGGGCGCCATCTGGGAGAATGGCACGAAGCCGCGCACGCCGTTCCAGTCGACCACCAGGCCGCCCTTGTTGTGCTGGACCACCTTGGCCGCAAGTTCGGCATCCTTCTGGTGCAGGTCGATCAGGTCCTCCCAGACCTGCTTCTCCTGGGCCTGGTCATAGGAGAACACGGCCATCCCACCCGGACCCCGGTTGTTGACATGGATCACCATGACACGTGTTCCCGGAGGCATTTGATCGCGCTTCTCGTCGGTCAGCGTCCGCATCTCCTGCGGCGGGACGATGCCTTCGGTTTTGAGGCCGGCGCTGATGACCATACCTTCCTCATCAATGCGCACTATTTCCCCGGTCACCAAATCGCCTCTGCGGTACTCCCTCGGCGAAAACGCCGATTCGGGGAGTTCCGACATATCGGTGACTGCGTACGGGTCCTGGGCTACCATCAGATTCGTTGCTCCTTACTCTTGCTATGGGCAAATCGACCGGGATTCCACCGAGGTTGATGTGTCCACTCACCAGCGGGTCTCTTAAGTCACAATTCGCCTGCCTAATAATACTTATAACGGTCTCAATTTGCAACCGGGAATTTCGTTCGACGGCAATTAGCCAGTCGTTCCGCCCCTCGTCGCCGACAACGGTCTCGCCTTATGGACAATCCGGCGACGGCGATGCTAACCTTTTTTGAAGAATTTTGAGCAAGCGCCAACCGCGGACAATTTTGCCGGCAACGTCAATGCCCGTGGTTCTTTTCGGGACGGCATGATGACTCAACCTGCCAATGCGATTCCCCGGGCATATGACGCGGGGGCCGTCGAACAACGCATCTATCAAAACTGGTGGGACTCAGGGTACTTCGTACCCAGAATCGACAGTTCGCGGCAGCCCTTCTGTATCGTAATGCCTCCGCCCAACGTTACGGGCGAACTGCATCTCGGACACGCCCTCACCGCCAGCCTCCAGGACGCCCTGACCCGCTGGCACCGCATGTGCGGCGACCCAACTCTCTGGCTGCCGGGAAAGGACCACGCCGGCATTGCCACTCAATGGGTGGTCGAGCGGGCGCTGGCCGAGGAGGGAACCAACCGCCACGAACTCGGCCGCGACGCATTCGAGGCACGTGTCTGGCGTTGGGTCGAGCGCTACGGCGACACCATCGATGCCCAGCACCGGCGCTTGGGCGCTTCGTGCGACTGGTCGCGCCTGAGGTTTACCCTGGACCCGGGTCCCGTCACCGCGGTGCGCACGACCTTTGTGAACCTGTTCGAGAAGGGATTGATCTACCGCCACGAGCGCATCATCAACTGGTGCCCGCGCTGTGCCACCGCGTTATCCGACCTCGAGGTGGACTATGAGGAACGGGACGGCAGGCTCTACTACATCCGTTATCCCATGGCGGACAACCCCGGCGACTACGTGACCGTCGCAACCACCCGTCCTGAGTCTATGCTCGGCGACACCGGCGTCGCCGTCCACCCGGACGACGAGCGCTACCAGGGTAAGGTGGGACGGACTGTGATCCTGCCCATCGTCGGGCGCGAAATCCCAGTGGTGGGTGACACCGCCATTGAAATGGAGTTCGGCACCGGAGCCCTAAAGGTCACCCCCGGCCACGACGT
>JAJDXU010000023.1 GCA_022823105.1 Dehalococcoidia bacterium | reverse complement strand
GTTCGACCTGCGCGTTCAGGGCGCTGCCATCAGGGCCAGGTGCCAGGGAACGATGCCCCAACCGTATCGGTTGCGTGTGTCCTTGGGCGGTGGGGAAATCGAAGACGCCGAGTGCTCCTGCCCGGTGGGCGGCGGCGGGCGTTGCAAACACGTCGGAGCGCTCCTCCTGACCTGGTTGGGCCGGCCCGGTGCTTTCCGGGCGGTAGCTGAACTGGACGCAGACCTGGAGCAACGCAGCAAAGGGGAGTTGGTCGTGCTGATCAAGCAGATGTTGCGACTTCAGCCCGACCTGGAATCCTTGCTGGAAATGGCCATGCCCGGAAGCGACGGTCGAAGGAATCCGGTCAACCCGGACATCTGCCGCCGCCAGGTGGCTTCCGCATTTCGACTGGGCAGGGAAGATTGGCTGGCATCGCGGAAAATCGCTATGGAGATTGGCGTCATCCTGGACTCCGGCGACGATTTCATGGCCTGGGAGGACTGGGCCAACACCGGCGCCGTGTACCAGGCGGTGGCTCGGGAGATGTTGGAACAGTACGACTCGATGCTGGACGAAGACGGACGCCTGGCCGACGTGATGGACCGCTGCGTCGAAGGGCTGGGGGAGTGTCTGTCTCTATCGGACGCCGCTGGCCGGGAAACCCTGTTGCAGACGCTTTTCGACATTTACTGCACTGACCTGAGCTGGGGCGGCATCGGCTTAGGGGAAGGCGCGCCGAGTTTGCTGCTGGAGCGGACGACGGCTGAGGAGAAGCAGGTGGTTGCCGGTTGGCTGCGGGCTGCCATGGGGCAGGACCAGGTCAGGAGCGACGGCTTCAAGCTTCAGGCCCACGGCGGTTTGCTGTTGGGCCTGGAGAAGGAGGAATTGGACGACGCCGCGTTCCTGAAGGTTTGCCGTGAGGCTCGGTTGTTGGACGATTTGGTGGATCGCCTGCTCACGCTGGGGAGGTTGGAGGAAGCTATTGCTGAAGCCCAGGGAGCCGGAGACCACGAGTTGCTGGCTCTGGGGGATGTCTTCTGCCAGCACGACCTGGCCCATAGGATCGAACCGTTGTTGTCCAGGAGGGTTGAAGTCAGCGGGAACCACAGGCTGGTGGAATGGCTCAAGGAATATCATCTGGAACGGGGGAACCTGCGGGAAGCTCTGGCCCTGGCGCAACGGCTACTCGCGCGACGGCCCAACCTCTCCGGGTATGCGGAGGTAAGGGAGTTGGCGCGGCAACTCGACGCCTGGCAGGAACTCCGTCCGCAGTTGCTGGCCCAGTGGTCCGCCGCCAAGGAGTACGGTTTGTTGACGGACATCTACCTGGAGGAGGGCGAAATCGACTTGGCGTTGAAATCGGTCAATCACGGGCCGGCCGGTTTTCTTGGCTCGGACCGGTTGACCCGCGTGGCCGAAGCCGCCTCCGCGACACGTCCTCAGGCTGCTCTGGACATCTATCGGCGACAGGCCGAGACGCTGATAGCGGCGCGGGGCCGGGAAAATTACCGTCGGGCTTGTGAGCGTCTGACCCGTATGCGCGACCTGTACCGTACCCTATCGGAGGAAGCAGCGTGGCTCGCCTGCGTTGGCGAGCTGAAGGAGCGCCACCGCCGACTGCCCGCCCTGAAAGAGGAACTGAACAACGCCGGGCTATGACCCGGCGCCAGCGCCGATTGGTCCGGGCGCCCCCAGTACCCCGTGGCCTGCGGGACCAGCCGGTGGGGTGGAACGTCGGCTGTGGGGGCCAATTTTCGCGGACGCCACCGGAAGCTCGGTCAATGGCATTGGCAACACCCACACTTGCTCCCGGCGGCGCCCTGCCCCTTCATCTCGACTGCCTGCATCGGGTGTACCTCGCGACTCAAGATGATCGTCGCCATGACGTGGGGCTACCTCGCGAAGCGCAATCGAACCGCCCAGCGAGGTCGAGAACCGAAGGACCCCGCGCGATCATGCTCCGGGAGGACGATAGGTGACCGTCTTGGCGCAGGCGTCGTCAATCTCTTCGGGAGTGATCAACTGAACGGTACTGATGTTCAGCGCGCCGCCCGCTCCGATGGACAGCGAGATGGCGGCGGCAGTGGCCACGTCCGGTAAGTCGAAGGTCAGGTACAGGTCCGCTCCGCCGAAGGCGTAGTAGAAGGACTCCAGGGTGCCGCCCTGCTCTTTGGCCAGGTCCTCGAAGACCCGGCGGCGCGAGGTGCCGCCTTCCTGCAACAGACCCTGGAAACCCTGGCTGGTGTAGTTGGCCTGAAAGAGATACTTGGGCATATCCGCCGCTCCTGCTTGCTGCTCTGTTTCTCCCGGTCCTGCCGGAAGTTGGCCGCGTCGATGCGCTCGACTATCGGCGCAGTGGATTCTACCACGACTTCACGCCGGCCTGGCGACCGTGGGGAAACCCTCGTCGTGATGGCGTCATTGCCATGGGCCTGCCATCGCCCGTTCACTCGCAACGACCAGCCGGTATCAGGACGTTTTCGTCCTCGGGCTGGGAGGCCCGCCCCCGTAACCATTCCGGTGCGATGCTGGCCCGGTCTTTGACGGCGGAGAGCGCACACTTGCTACGGGTGAACGGAACGGTCCGTCCGGCATGGCCGGAAAGGTCAACCGGCGCCGTCCAACGAATCGATCATCGCAGTCCGCAGAACATTGAAGTCCACGGGCTTCACCACGAACCCCAAGGAGCCACGTTCGCGGGCCGCCGTCATCCGGCCCGAATCTCCATAGGCCGAAACCACCAGGGACGGCACGTCGGGACAAGCCTCGGCCAGGCAATCCAGCAGCGTCAGCCCGTCCATCTCCGGCATGTTCAGGTCCGTGATGACCAGACCAACGTCGGGATGCTCCGCCAGCACCTCCAGGGCGTGGACGCCGGACCGAGCAAAGGCGAATTCGTAGCGGCCGCTCGGGATGTCCCGGCGCATCTGCTGGCGAAACATCACTTCGACGTCGGGCTCATCGTCAACCACCAGCACTTTGAAGGCCTCGTTGAAATCGCCCATGGCCTGTCTCCTTTTGAGCCAGTATAGCGGGGCGTAGCCCGGTTGCCAAACTTCGCTGATGGTCAGTAAAGTGTGGGTTGTCTCTTTACGGGCGGTGGACGCGTGAGCCGGCGACTCTGGCCCGGATGATGCTGCTCCGTGAGCTTTGACGTGTCAAATTGCAATCCTCTCCGGCGGTTTCCCACAGTCCGCACCCTGATAGGAGAAAAGGAAGGATTGCATTCTGCAATCCAGGGGGTGTTTCCTACGGGGATTCGGGTATAAACGGCGGCGCCGGAGGGATTTCCAACGAACGATTTTACTGCGGGTCTATAATCACTTTATTGCAGAGATTGCAGTCCCGAGATTGTAGTTTTCGAGTGATGGTTAAACCCGTAAA
>JAJDXU010000382.1 GCA_022823105.1 Dehalococcoidia bacterium | reverse complement strand
TCGCCGGAGCGTTCGCGGAACAGGACGTTGTAGGTAGCGTTGGAGTTGAAGGGCGGGTCCAGGTAGATGAGGTCAACGGACTCGTCGGCGACGTGCTGGCGGAGGATGTCCAGGTTGTCGCCGAAGTAGAGGCGGTTGGGTGTCGTTTCAGGTGTGGTCATCTCGTTATCCCCGTGATGTGCGTCGATATCGGGCCATGTTACACCAAGCCACGGCCCCGCACCCCTCTCCGGTGTCACCTGTCAACAGGGCAATGGCATTTCAGTTGTGGGCCTATGGACTCCGGCTTGCGCGGGAGCGACGGGCGTCCAAATTCCAAATGCGACTGCCCTGCGGCAGGCGGCCGATCAGACGGGCAACGGACGCTGCGACTCGCCAATATGCAATCGCAAGAAAGGCGCGGCAGATCGCGTTTGCGGACCGGGTCCGGAATGGCGCGTTCGATGTGTACGGGGTCGAGTGTGAACGGGGTCGAGTGTGAACGGGGCCAAGTGTGAACGGGGCCAAGGCAGAGAGAACGGCTATCGCGTCCCGGGTCGGCGATCCTACTGCAGCGCGCGGACTCGGCGGAGCGCGGCGAGGCAGGCCAGGGACAGGCTCAGGCCGACGGCGCCGATGGCGAGGATTGCCATGGCCGCGGACGTGAAGTCGGCGAGGATGCCCACGAGGATGCTGACACCGATCAGGAAGGAACGCTCATACGCCAGCAGCGCCATGGTGCGGGCGCGGAAGTGATCCGGGACGATGGTTAGCACCAGGGTGCCGGCGGTGGTGCGGAAGTAGGCCTGGAAGAACGACTGGACTGCGAGCACGGTGAACGCGGCCCAGAGCCACGAGCACTGGGAGAACAGCATGGTGCTGAGGGAGCCCAGGATGCAGGCGCCGATCAGGATGCGGCCACGCTTGAACGGGAATCCCCAAGTGGCGATGCAGAGGGTGGAGAGCAGGCCGCCGACGCCGGTGATCGCCAACAGGTAGCCGCCCATGTCGGCGTGGGCCTGGAGCACCTCGACGGTGAACAGCGGGAGCAGGAACCACAGGGGATGGAGGATGGTGTTGGGTATCACGGAGATCAGCGCGATTTCGAGGACCTCTTTCTGGCGTCGCCAGAGGTGGAGCAGGCCGTCGCGGATGTCGGCGATGGGGTTGATGGGCTGTCCGGGATTGGCGGTCTCGCTGGAGGCGTAGGGGATTCGCATGGGGATGAGCATGAGGACGACGCCGAGGTAGAGGGCGGATTCCAGCGCGAAGTTCCAGAAATAACCGATGCTGGCGATCAGGATGCCGCCAACGAAGGGGCCGAAGATGCGGGTTCCGGTTACGGTGAGCGTGTTGATGGCGTAGGCGTTGGTCAGGGCGCTGCGGGGCACGGTGTTGGAGATCATCACCTGCTGGATGGGCTGGGTGATGGCGAGGCAGCTGCCCGAGATCAGCACGTAGGCGTAGGCGTGCCAGGGGCGGATGTAGTCGGTGTTAACCAGGAAGGCGAAAGCCAAAGCCAGCGCGGCGGCGATGGACTGCACCACGATGGCGAGCTTGCGGCGGTCGAGCCGATCGCCCAGCACTCCGGTGAGTGGGTTGACCACGAGGCCCGGCAGGGTGTTGAGGGCGCTGGCCGAGAGGACCAACAGGCCGCCGACGCCCGACCCGGCCGACAGTTCCTTGACGAGCCAGCCGATGCTGAGCAACTGGAGCCATTGGCCGGTGAAGGCGCAGAAGTTGGCGAACCAAAGCAGGCGGAAATCGCGGTACGCCAGCCACGAGTCCATCGTATGCAAGCGAGGGAATCTTATACCGAAAATGAGGACAACCTCGGGTCGCGGCAGCAGTTATGACGCGCCAGCGTTTGGAATTGACGACCGGGACACGGCCGCAACATAGTGCGCCCGCGACAATTGGTTGTCAATCGCGGGGAATGGGGGTAAGTGTTCAGACTGACTGAGCCAGTTCCACATTCAGTCCCAGATGCTGGCCCCGTATCAGGTACGGGGCGGGCTATGAGCCGGAATCCGGTAAATCCTAACCCTACTTGCAGATGCCTGTAGGCAGGCTACCTGGATACCGGCTTCCGCCGGTATGACGGTGGTGCGTCGGAGCCGTCACATTGAGCCTGAACAGTCACGAATCGGGCCGGGGCAGGCGCTTGGCGCCGCAACCGTTTCTCCCGTCTGTGGTAGGGGCCTTCGAGGGGCGCTGTGGTATGATTTCCGAAAATTCCCGAGGGTCCGGCGCGCTGTACGTGATCCCTGAATCAAACCCGAGGTTGTTCAGATGACGATGGTCAGTCCCAACAACAATACAAGCGATTTGCAGAGTACCGACCGGGCGCTCATCGCCCATCTGATGCGGCGGGCGGGATTCGGCGCCACGCCGTCTGAGCTGGACAAGTACCACTCCTGGGGTTACGACGGGACGGTGGAGTGGCTGCTGAACCCGGAGGCGGAGCCGGGGCTGGATGAGGACATCATCGAGCGGTACTACATAGACTGGAAGGAGAGCCGGAACATCGAAGGGGCGCTCACCGAAACGGTTTACCGGATGAACGGGAATGCGTCCACGCGGCCCTTGCAGGAGAA